>CAZEJA010000204.1:0-6146 GCA_964512215.1 uncultured Planctomycetaceae bacterium | reverse complement strand
AGGATTCGGCCGACACTCCAGTCGATCTCCTCGATCACGTCCCCGTAGATGCCCCCCTTGGACTTTCCCTTGAAGCCGAGCGATGCGTCGAGCAGCACGTGGGGCATGGTGTGGGCCAGGTAGACGAAGAACGGCTTGCCCTTATTGCGCTTGATGAAGCCGACCGCTTCCTCCGTGTACCGCTTGGTCACGGTCGCCATGGGCGCCTTCTTCTCGATCATCTCCTCGTTCTTGATGATGTTGACGATGGCGTCGTTGCTGGTCGGCGTGCCGAAGAAGTAGTCGAAGCCCTGCTTCCTCGGCAGCAGGTCCGGGTGGTACGCCTGCTGCGAGTGTCCGGCGAGGTCCCACTTGCCGAAGGCGGCGCTGGTGTACCCTACGTCCCTGAGCACCTCCGCGATGGTGACCTCCTTGGAGTGCAGGTGCGGATGGACCTCCACGATGTTCTTCACCGTCGCGACCCGCAGCGGGTAGCACCCGGTCATCAGCGCTGCGCGCGACGGGCCGCAGACGGTCTGGGCGTAGAAGCTCGTGAACCTCATGCCCTCTCTCGCCATGCGATCGATCCGCGGCGTGCGGATCCGCTTCGCCCCGTAACACCCCAGGTCCCCGTACCCCAGGTCATCCGCGAAGATGATCACGATGTTGGGCTTGCGGGGCGCCGGCTTAGCCGCCCGCAGGGCGACCCCTTCGCCGCAGCACCCCGCGCCCACTCCCAGCGCTTTCAAGAACGCTCTTCGTCGCACCGCTCGCCTCCGATCACTTCTTCGCCTTGGGTTTCTTCTTGCTGGGCTTCTTCCCCCCGCCCGACCGGGGTTTCGTGGGGGCGTACGCCGCTTCGCCGCTGAGGCCCGGGCGCGGCAGGATCACGCGCGGGTTCGTCGCGATGCCGATGGGGCGACAGTTCCTGCCCCGCACAGCCCCGTCGCCGAGGTCCTCGCGGGCCTGCTGGAAGTACTTCTTCAGGCGGGCGACGACGTCGGGATTCGCAGCGGCGACGTTCTTCTTCTCGCCGATGTCGGTGGACAGGTCGTAGAGCTGCCCAGACTTGAACAGCTTCCACTTCCCGGCCCGCACGGCCGCCAGGTTCCGGCGGCCGTAGTAGTAGTGCACTTCATGCGGCGTCTTCGCCCCGGGCTCGCCGCGGAGCAGGGGGGCGATGTCCTTACCGTCAATGATCCGGTCGGTCGGCGCCTTCGTGCCCGCGAGCTTCGCGAACGTCGGCAGCAGGTCCATCGCAGTGACCATCTCGTCGCACACGCTCCCTCCGGGGACCGTGCCCGGCCACCACGCGACCGTCGGCTCGCGCCGCCCGCCTTCGTAGATGCTGCCCTTGCCGCCTCGCAGCGGCGTGTTGACGCACCCGCGGGCGCCGCCGTTGTCCGACGTGAAGATCACCAGCGTGTTCTCGGCGAGCTTCAACTCCCGCAGCGCGTCCAGCACCTGCCCGACGCTCCAGTCGCACTCCTCGATCTGTGCCCCGGTCGCCTTGTCGGGGTTCTTCGTCTTCGCCATGAACTCCGGACGGGCCGCTCGCGGATGGTGCACGAACGCGTGCGGGATGTAGACAAAGAACGGGCGCTCCTGGTGGTTCCGGATGAACGCGACGGCCTCGTCCGTGAAGAGCTTGCACAACTGCGCCTGCTCGTCCATCGTCTCGACCTTGTCGACGACTTCCTCGTTGCGGAGGACCGGCAGCGGGGGGAAGTCCTTCTTCCATACCGCATGCTCCGGCCACATGTCGTTCGAGTAGGGGATGCCGTAGTAGTAATCGAACCCCTGCTTGCGGGGCAGGAACTGGGGCTGGTCGCCGAGATGCCACTTGCCGAAGCAGCCCGTCGCGTAGCCCTGCTCCTTGAGCAGGTCGGCGATGGTGATCTCGTCGGGATTCAGTCCGTGGCGGTCGCCGGGCATGAGCACGGCGTGCCACGATCCCTGTGCGAGCCCGACGCGGATGGGGTAGCTGCCCGTCATCAGCGCCGCCCGCGACGGCGAGCATACGCCGCACGCGACGTAGAAGCTCGTGAGCTTCATGCCCTCTTTCGCCATGCGATTCAGATGCGGCGTGCGATTGAGCTTCGACCCGAACGGCTCGATGTCGCCGTACCCCATGTCGTCGATGAAGAAGACCACGAAGTTAGGTTTCTTCCGCGCCGGTTTAGCGGCGGCCCGCAGGGCCGCCTGCATCACAACAGAACCCGCGCCCACGCCCACAACCTTCCCGAACTCCCGTCGGTTCATACTCACAGTTTTCTCCCTGCGCTACTTCTTCTTCAGCGTCACGGACGCCAGATTCGCCGCCGCCCATCCCTGGGCCTTCGGACGGACGCTCAGCACGACCTCGCCGCCCTTGGCGATCTTGACGGTCCCGATCGTCACGACCTGGTAGTCGTCCCAGCCGCCGGTCTTGGGGACCTTGCAGGTGAGCTTCTGCCCGGCGACGTCGACGGTGACCTGCCCGCCGCCCTTGGCCGAGGCGAACCTCCCGCTGATCTCATACGCGCCCGCCTGCTTGATGAGGAGCTTCCACGAGACCCACTCGTCGGCCTTGTCCCAGAAGCCGATGTTCGCGAAGCCCGCGCCCTCGCGTTTCTCGACGTCGAGCTTGGTCCCGTGCAGATAGGCAGCCGTGGCGGGGAGCGTCGTCATGGCGCCCGCGACCGTCACCGGCTTGCCCGTGCCCTTGGTCTGCTCGGGCGTCGGCGGAGGCTTGAGGGCGCCGGGGGCAACGGTCACGCCCGTGATCTTCAGTGCGAACGCGTGCTGGGTGGGCTTGGCCTTCGGCATCTGCACGGACAGCCCGTCCTTGTCGCGCGACCACTTCAGGTTCCCATCCACCCCGAACAGCCGCACCGTGGCGTCCTTGGCGACGGTCACACCGGGCTGGGCCGCCAGCGACTTGATCACCGCCTTCTCGCCCGGCCAGCCGAGCAGGATCGCGTACAGCACGTCGCCCTTGGTCGTGAAGCGGATGTCCTCGCCCGTGTAGGCCAGGAACCCGCCGTGGCGGTGCGTGAAGCCGCCGCCTTTCTTGAGTCGCGTCGGGCCCTCACCGAAGATCGCGAATGGACGCGTCCCGTAGATCGCCTCGCCGCACGTGTCCAGCCACTTGCCGATGCCCAGCAGCACCTTCTTCTGCACGTCGGGGATTGTCCCGTCCGCCTTGGGCGAGATGTTCAGCACGAGTTGCCCGTTCTTCGAGACGATGTCGATCAGCACGTGCAGCACCTGCGGCGTCGACTTGATCTGCAGGTCCTTCGTGTAGCACCAGCTTCCCTTGCTGATCGTGTCGTCGGTCAGCCAGGTGAAGTCGGTCAGCTTGTTCATCCGCCCCTTCTCCAGGTCGAGCACGCCGACGTTCTGGGGCAGGTCCTGCTGCTTGAACGTGATCACGACGTCCTGCCCGCGCTTGCGCGATTCGTTGATGTAATACGCGAGGTACTCCATCTTGACCGCGTCGGGGATTTCATGCAGCCACGAGTCGAACCACATGATGTCCGGCTGGTACTGGTCGATGACCTCCTTGAGCTTGCCCAGCCACATGTCGAGGAACTTCTTGCGCGGCATGTACCCGTAGAGGATCGCGCGCTTGGGGTCTTCGAGGGCTGCGGGGAAGTCGGTCTTGACGAACTGGTAGTGCCCGGTCCAGCTCTTCTTCCCGTTCCTCTCGATCTGCCAGAGGCTGTTGCGGGCGTGGTGGAAGGACGTGAAGAACTTCATGCCTCGCTTGCGGACCGCAGCCGCCAGTTCGCCCGTGATGTCGCGCTTCGGGCCCATGTCCTTGGCGTTCCAGGGCGTGAGCTTGCTGTCCCACATGGCGAAGCCGTCGTGATGCTCCGCGACGGGGCCCGCGAACTTCGCCCCGGCCTTGCGGAACAACTCCGCCCACTCGTCCGCGTCGAACTTCTCGGCCTTGAATTGCGGGACGAACTTGTCGTAGCCGTACTTCACCGGGTTGCCGTACTTCTCGACGTGGTGCTTGTACTCGCGGCGGCTCTTGCCGTGCATGTTGCGGGGGTACCACTCGCTGCCGAACGCGGGCACGGAGTAGACGCCCCAGTGGAAGTAGATGCCGTACTTCGCATCGCGGAACCAGTCGGGGGCCTCATTGTGCTTTGCGAGCGATTCCCACGTGGGCTTGAGCTTCGCCGTGGTTTTGGGCTTGGGTTTCGGTGCGGGCGTCGGAGGGACAGGCGCGGCCGAACTCAGGGCGCCGGCGGCGACTTTCACGCCGGTGATCTTCAGGACGAACGCGTGTTCGCAGGGCTTCGCATCGGGCATGGTCACCGTCAGGCCGGCCTTGTTCCGCGTCCACTTCATGGGCCGCCCGTCGCCGAGCATGCGGATCGTGGCATCCTTCGCGACCGTCACACCCGGGCGGTCGGCCAGCGACGTGATGACCGCCTTCTCGCCCGGCCAGGCCAGCAGCGTCGCGTACAGCACGTCGCCCTTCGCAGTGAAGCGGATGTCGCGGGGCGTGTAGCGGGCCTGCTCCTTCTCGCGGAACGCCTTGGGCGTGCCCGTCGGGCCCTCGCCGTAGATCTCCCACGCTCGCGTGTCGTAGATCGCCTCGCCGTTGACCCGCAGCCACCGCCCGATGTCACGCAGCATCTCCTGCTCCCGGTCGGGGATCGTGCCGTCCGCCTTCGGGCCGATGTTCAGCAGCATGCAGCCGTTCTTGGCGACGATATCCACGAGGTCGTCCACGATCGCGTCGACGGGCTTGTACTGATGCTGCGTGATGTAGCCCCACGAGTTGAAGCTCACCGACGTGTCCGTCTGCCAGAACAGGTCGCGCTTCGCGTCGAGCTTGCCGCGCTCGATGTCCAGCACGGCCGCCTTCTCGGGGAACGCGTGATGCTTGTAGTTGATCGCGACGCCCTTGCCCCACTCGGCCGCCCGGTTGTAGTAGTAGGCGGCGTACTGCTTGAGATGCTCGGCGAAGGGGTTGGCGTCGTGGGATTCCACCCACTTCGGGCCGATGCCGAAGTCGAACCACATCAGGTCGGGCCGGTACTTGTCGACGAGTTCCTTTGTCCGCGCCAGCCAGTCGTCCATGAACGCCTTGTCCTGCGGCGGCCAGGGGTTCTTCAGGGGGCCGCGGAGGAATTCGTGCGGGCGCCCGTAGAGCCCGAAGTTCGCCGGGTCGACCGTGTCGAATGCCTCGCTGCGCGCGTAATACACCCAGTTGAACGCGCGGTGGCTGGAGACGCCGTAGTACATCTTTTCCTTGCGGACTGCCTTGGCGAGTTCGGCGATGATGTCGCGCTTCGGGCCCATCTTCGCGGCGCACCAGTCCGTCAGCGAGCAGTCGTACATCGGGAAGCCGTCGTGGTGATCCGCGACGGGGACGATGTACCGCGCCCCGGACTGTTTGAAGAGCTTCGCCCACTGCGCGGCGTCGAACTTCTCGGCGCGGAACTTCGGGATGAAGTCCTTGTAGCCGAACGTCTTGTGCGGCCCGTAGGTCTTGACGTGATGACCGAAGTAGTCACCCTCGCGGTGGGGCTTGCGGATGTACATGTTCCGCGGATACCACTCGTTGCCGAACGCGGGCACGGAGTAGACGCCCCAGTGGATGAAGATGCCGAACTTCGCGTTGAGGTACCACTCGGGAACCTGCTGGGTTTCGAGCGATTCCCATGTCGGCACGAATCGCGGAGGCGGCTTGACGGGAGGCAGTTGCGAGGGCCTGCCTGCGGCCAGGACGAGGCCGACTCCCATGCCGACGATCAGAAGAGCAGCGACGAAACGAATCGACTTGCGCGGTGTGCTCACGGGAAGCTCCTTTCCCATCAGGAATCGTAGACGGTGCGTTCCGATATGATGCCCGCGGGAAGGCTTCGGGACAAGTGTCAAGTGGAGGGACGAGGTCCCTGGTCCCTCTGTGCACACGTTTGGGGTAGAATGTTCGCGGGAATCGCGGTGTTTCGAGGGATCTTCTCGTGTTGTACAGGCTTCGGCACATTCCGGCGCTGCTTCGGACACCGACCGGGCGGAATCAGCTGCGCCTGAGCCTGTGGCTGGCGCTCTGGCCGCTGCTGAACCCGGTGGCGGCGCTGTACCGTCGGCTGGTCGTGAATCGCACGCGCGGCGTCGCGGTCGTCGGGTCGTACGGCAAGACCACCACGACGGCGGGCGGCTCG
>CAZEJA010000203.1:0-6178 GCA_964512215.1 uncultured Planctomycetaceae bacterium | reverse complement strand
GTGCGATCACCGGATCCACGGTGTCAGCGCCCGGTTCAGAGCTTCGATCTCGCCGGCGTCGGGCGGCAGGAGGGGCTGTCGCGGCAGGCCCACGGGGTGCCCCATGAGTTCGCAGCCGGCCTTGACGAACTGCGTGTACTTGCCGCCCCCTTCCATCAACGCCAGCACGGGCAGCAGGCGGTAGTAGAGTTCCCGGGCGGCGAACAGGTCCTTCTGTGTCACGGCCAGTTCGTACAGCTCCGCGTGGGCCTTCGGCAGGACGTTGACCACGCCGCCGACCCAGCCGGCTGCGCCCATGAGGAAACTCTCCAGCGCCAGCGTGTCGCAGCCGCAGAAGACGGTGATCTTCTCGCCGCAGCGGCGGATGATCTCGCCGACGCGCGTGGCGTCGCCCGTGCTCTCCTTGACGTATTGCACGTTGGGCAGGTCCGCGAGGCGCTCGACGAGGTCGACCGTCATGTCCACGCCGGTTCGGCCGGGATAGTTGTAGAGCATGATGGGGATGTCGACGGCGGCGTCGATGGCGCGGAAGTGCTCGAACAGTTCTCCCGCCGTCGGCAGCGAGTAGTACGGGGCGGCCAGCAGAAGCCCGGCGGCCCCCTGCGACTGGGCCTGCTTCGAGTATTCGATGACCTTGCGCGTGCTGCCGTCGTTCGTGCCGACCAGCACGGGCACGCGCCCTGCCACGGCGTCCAGCGTCGCCTGCACGACGGCCTCTCGCTCGGGCGGCGTCAGCGCGTAATACTCTCCCGTGCTGCCGAGCGGGATGATGCCATGCACGCCCGATTCGATCAGGTACTCCACGAAGCTGTCCAGCGCCTCGTAGTCTACTTCCTGCTCCGCGGTCATCGACGTGACCATCGCCGCGAACACGCCCTTGAATTCACTCGTCACGAAAGACTCCTTCTCCGGGGCGCTCGGCCCGCTATCTCGTCAGTCCCAGACGCTCCAGCGTCGCATCGGTCGGCACGCCGTCGGCGTCCCAGCCCCGCACCTCGTAGTAGTCCCGCAGCATGTCCGCCAGCGGCGGGCTCTGTCCGGCCCGCATGCCTTCCTTGGCGGCCTTGAGCATCTTCTTCGGCAGGACGTCCGTCTTCGCGTCGTACCCGTCGCGAATGTTGATCAGCCGCTGAGACACGAACCCGCGCTCGCCGGTGAGCAGGAGCTCCTGCGGCGAGCAGTCCCAGCCGGTGACCGCGTTGAACAGATCCGTCACACCGCTGAGGGCCCAGTCGCCGCCGTCGATCATGAACAGGCAGACGACCAGCGAATTGGCGAGCGACCCCAGATCCTGACACCGGGCGGCCATCATGCCCTGATTGTCCTTGTGGAACAGCGTGGTGGTTTCTTCGGTCACGCCCACTTCGGGAATGAAGAACCCGCCCATCTCCACGTCCTCGCACGGACCGCGGAAGTGACAGGCGCCGCGCGTGCTGGTCGCGTAGCTCGGCGCCAGCGAGAAGCACGACCGCGGATCGTGCGCGGGCAGGTCGAGGCCCTTGACATGGGCGACGCTGTCGACGGCCTCGGGGGAGATTCTCTCCGCCGCCGGGAGGGAGCCCTCCGCGAAGATCTCGCCGAAGCCCTCGCGCTTGCCGATCAGTTCCGTCATGCGGATCAGCGCCTCGCGGCTGCCCCACGTCAGCTCCAGCCCGTCCGTGTCGTCGACGGTGATCCAGCCCTTCTCGAAGCACTCCATCGCCAGCCCGATCATCGCGCCGGTGGAGATCGTGTCCACGCCCAGGCGGTTGGCGATCTCGTTGGCGATCGCGACGGCTTTGGGGTCGTCGATCAGCAGGTTCGTGCCCATCATCCCCAGCGTCTCGTACTCCGGGCCGATGCCCTCCAACGCGTACTCCTCGGGCTCGACGATGCTGATCCGACGGTGACAGCCGACGGGACAGTACTTGCAGGGCAGCGGCTTGGCGCGGAGGCGGGTCGTGTAGCTCTCGCCGCCGAGTTTCTTCGCTCCCTCCGGCCAGACGTCGCCCTCCCAGTTCTTGATCGGCATGTCGCCTTGCGCTTCGGCGTCTTCGCACAGCCCCGGCGTCCCGTGCTCTCGGAAACCGTTGTCCCGGACCGTCTTGCCGATCTCCTTCTGGAACTGCTTGATAAGCGTGTTCATCCGCTCCGGGTCGTGGACGTCGGCCTGCTGCGTGCCCCGGACCGCGACAGCTTTGAGGTTCTTCGAGCCCATCACCGCGCCCAGCCCGCACCGACCGGCGAAGCTGTGCTTGTCGAACGCGATGCACGCGGTGGCGACGCGGCGCTCGCCCGCCGGCCCGATGGCCGCGACGCTGAGCTTGGTATCTCCGCTCCGCTGATGGACGGCGTCCACGGTCTCGAACGTGTCCATGCCCCAAAGGTCAGCGGCGTCCTCAATGCTGACCTCATCGTCCACGATGGTGACGGTGACCGGTCCATCCGCGGTCCCCTCAAACAGGAGCACGTCGTAGCCGGCGTCCTTCAGCGACGGGCCCCAGTCCGCCCCTGCGGCCGAGTCGCCGAACGTGCCCGTCACGGGCGAGATGCCCACGACGCTGAACTTCGCGCCGCCCGGCACGGGCGGGCCCTGGAACGGTCCCGTCGCGAAGATCAACCGATTCTCCGGACCGTAGGGGTCCTGCTTCGCGGACACCTCGCGACGGAGAATTTCCCCCGCCAAGGCCGCCCCGCCGACAAACCCGCGCAGGTCCTCTTGGGCGATGGGCTCGACCTCGCTCGTCCGGTCCGTCAGGTTGATCCGAAGCAGCCGCTGCCAGTATCCATTTGCCATGACCGACTCCTCAACGACGATGTGTGCATGCCGGCTCGCCGGCGCGGGAACCCGAAAGGCGCCGAAGACCCATCACGGAATCCAGGACATCTTTTATTATGTTATTGTTGACAAAGTCAAATACTTTCCGGAGAATCTTCCACGTGAAATTGGCGACCTACATCCAGCAGGATCTGCAGGGGCGCATCCGGTCGGGTCGCTGCGCGGACGGGAAGCTGACGCTCTCCGGCCTGTCGCAGCATTACGGCGTGAGCCTCACACCGGTGCGAACCGCCATCCGCGTGTTGATCGAGAAAGGCTACGTCCGCAAGCTCCCCAACGGGCGGCTGGCCGTCAACACGGAGCGCGTCGGCACGGGCGAACCCGGCGAGGCGGTCCCCACCCCGCCGACACCGGAGGACTGGGACCGGATCCTGATCCGGGACGTCGCGCTGGCCAGCCTCGGGCGCGACGCGGTCTACCTGCGGGAAGAGGCCCTCGCGCGGAAGCACGACGTCGGGCGGTCCGTGATCCGCCAGACGTTCAGCCGCTTCGCGGGCGCCGGACTGCTCGAGCACGTTCCGCGCTGCGGCTGGCTGGTGCACCCGCTGGCGGCAGAGAACGTGCGGGCGTACCTCGAAGTGCGCGAGGTCATGGAGTTGAAGGCCCTCGACCTGTCGCGCCCGCATCTGGTGCAGGAAGACCTGCAGCGGATGCTCGAGGGCAACCCCGCCCCGACCGACGGCGCGCCGCCCCGCCTCGACAACCGCCTGCACCAGTACCTGATCGACAAGAGCGGCAACCGCTACATCCGCGACTTCTTCCGCCAGCACGCCGCCCGGTACTACGCGACGCTCTTCGACCACGCGGCCCCGGAGACGGCCGTCGTCGCCGAGATGGCCGCCCAGCACCGGCAGATCCTTGAGGCCCTGATTCAGCGAGACTGGCCCGCATCGCGACGAGCGATCTCGGACCACATCCGCTCCCAGGGGCTCGTCCTCCACATGCTGCTCGAACTGCCCGACCGCAAGGCCGGACCCAGAAGACCCGCCTCCACCGCCACCCCCTGATACGGAGACTCTCCCATGGAGCTATCGCGTCGTTCGCTGCTGCACCTGTGCGGTTCCGCCGGCGCGGGGATCGCCCTCGGTGCTTCCCGCCCGACGGTCCGGCCGCGCAAGCCCAACATCGTCTACATCATGGCCGACGAACTCGGGTACTACGAGCTGTCCTGCATGGGCAACCCGAACATCCGCACGCCCCACATCGATCGCCTCGCCGCGGGCGGCGTGCGCTATACGCAGGCGCTGGCCGGTGCGTCGGTGTGCGCCCCGACGCGCTGCTGCCTGATGACCGGCAAGCACGCGGGGCACACCTCCGTCCGCAAGAACGGCGGCGGTACGCCCATGCGCGCCGGCGAGCAGACGGTCGCCTCGGTCCTCAAGGACGTCGGCTACGCCACCGGTGGGTTCGGCAAGTGGGGCTGCGGCGGGAGGGGCTCGACGGGCGTGCCCGAGAAGCACGGCTTCGACGTGTTCCTCGGCTATTACGACCAGGTCCACGCGCACAGCTACTACCCCCCCTACATCGTCCGCAACAGCGAGGAAGTGCCCCTCAAGGGCAATCACGGGCAGTCGTCGGGCGAGACGTACTCGCACTACGTCATCGTGGACGGCGCGATGACGTTCATCCGCGACAACAAGGACCGCCCGTTCTTCTGCTACATGCCCGTCACCCCGCCGCACGGCATCTTCGACATCCCCGACAGCGACCCGGCCTGGGCGATCTACAAGGACAAGCCCTGGGCCGAGTCGGCCAAGCGGTACGCCGCGATGGTCACCATGCTGGATCGGCAGGTCGGCGAGGTCGTCGCCCTGTTGAAGGAACTGGGGCTCGAGCGCGACACGATCATCTTCTTCTGCGGCGACAACGGCGGCAACGATTACTTCCGCACCGAAGACAAGCCGCGCGGCATCCATGGCGCCAACGTGCACCCCACCACGGGCAAGGCCTTCCGCGGGAAAAAGGGCAACCTCTATGAGGGCGGGCTCCGCATTCCGATGATCGTCAACTGGCCCGGCCGCATCCAGCCCGGGCGCGTCAGCGACCTGCTGTGGTACTTCCCCGACGTGCTGCCCACCGTGGCGGAACTCGCCGGGGCGAAGGCGCCGGACGACGTCGACGGCATGTCCATCGTGCCCGATCTGCTCGGCGAGAAGGTCGTCGGACGGAAGCAGGCTCAGCACGAGTACCTCTACTGGGAATTCGGCAAGTACACAGCCGTTCGCGTGAAGAACTGGAAGGCCGTCCGTCCACAGCCCGACGGCGCCTGGGAACTGTACGACCTGGCGACCGACATCGAGGAGAAGGTCGACCTCGCCGCGAAGCAGCCGGACGTGCTGGCGAAGATGAAGGCCATTGCCACCGAGGCCCACGTGGACGCCGTTGAGGGCACATTCGACCGCGACGACCTCCACCAGAAAGACCGCGCCGCCAAGTTCGGCGGCAAGATGCCCCCCAAGCGCCCGCGGAAGAAGAAGGACAAGAAGTAGAGGGACTTCGCCCTGCTGACCGCGCCGCTACCGTCATCCCTCGCTACGGCGGCGCCAGCTTGGCGTTCGCCTGGAGAGACGATCTTGTACACTGGGAGTGGACGGGCAAGAAGGATAAGAAGGCCGCGCAAAGCATAACTGCGGAGACTATGGAATGAGATACGTTCTGACAGCTATCGCGATCGCCGTTCTGTTGCACGGTTCGTCCCCTGTCGCTGCGAATGACGCAGCGGAGGCGATGAAGACCGCCGGTACTGCGGGAGGGCTGGTGGTGCATCTTGGGTGTGGTGATGGGAAGCTCACGGCTGCGCTCCGCATCAACGACAGCTACCTCGTGCAGGGGCTCGATGCGGATGCGGGCAACGTCGCCGGGGCAAAGAAGCATATCCTTGCCGCTGGCCTCTACGGTCCCGTGACGGTCAAGCATTGGACGAACGCGCACCTGCCGTATGCCGACGGCGTCGTCAACCTGCTGGTCGTCTCGGCGAATCCCTCGGGCGTTTCGCGGCAGGAGATGCAGCGGGTGCTGGCGCCGCGGGGTGTTCTGTGCGTCCGCGAGGGCAAGGCGTGGAAGACAACCGTCAAGCCCTGGCCGGCTGCGATCGACGAGTGGACGCACTACCTCCGCGACGCGACGGGCAATGCCGTCGCCCGCGACACCGTCGTCAGCCACCCCGGTCGCCTGCAGTGGAACGGCGGCCCGAAGTACTGCCGCAACCACGAGATGGACGTGGGCATCGTCGCGGTGGTGTCGGCGAGCGGACGGCTGTTCAGCATCGTCGATGAAGGCCTGCCCGGAATCATGGACCCGCGTCTTCCCGAAACGTGGGCGCTGGTGGCGCGGGACGCGTTCAGCGGGGTCATCCTCTGG
>CAZEJA010000202.1:5528-6184 GCA_964512215.1 uncultured Planctomycetaceae bacterium | reverse complement strand
AAACGAGGCCTCATTATATATGAACTGTGGTTTTCATCCGGGAAATCCGGGCTCATCCAAGCCGCCAACCTCGGTGAACGCTTCGCGCCGCACCGCGCCGCAGGCGCCCCAGAACGTCGTCGCCTTCTCCTCGCCCGTCTGGTGGACGTAGTGGTGCAGCAGGTTGCGGTACTGCGACAGGAAGTTCGTCGCCCCCGGCTGGTCGTCGTAGGAGCCCAGAATCGCCGAGATATCTCCGTTGGCTGCGAAGAACGCCGCCACCCGCCCCACCGCATCGGGCTGCACCGTCACGTCGGCGTCCACGAAGAACAGCACATCCCCTCGCGCCCGGGCGGCGCCCAGATTCCGCGCCCGCGCGGGCCCGCCGCGCTCGCCGGTCGCAACCACCGTGAACCCCATCTCCCGCGCAACCTGCCCGGAGGCCCCTTCGGGCCCGTCCTCCAGCACGAGCACTTCCAGCGGCGCCGGATCGAGAGCGGCCAGGCTGGCCAGGCACTCGCGGAACGCCTCCCCGCCGTTGTAGACGGGGACGATCACAGAGACGCGCGGAGAATCCGACGGCGCGGAGACGCCGCCGCGTTCGGCCACGTCACAGGCTGGTTCAGACTGGCCCACGTCGGAAACCCGTATTAAAGAACGCACCGTTCGCCCCCGCT
>CAZEJA010000202.1:0-5518 GCA_964512215.1 uncultured Planctomycetaceae bacterium | reverse complement strand
GCGGGGGCTCAAGGCGGGAGGTGTGGGGCGGATTATATCGACCCCGGTGGTCTCGCTCAAGATGCGAGAAAGGCAATGTTGAATGTCGAATGAGGAATGTCGAATGAATGTCAAGTGACGAATGCCCAATGTTCCGTATCAGGCATCCGGCGAGGGGACTCTGGATTCAGCATTGGACATTCGACATTCTGCATTCGACATTGCCCTCCCCTCGCCTGCAATCCCAGGGGAACCAGAAATCCTCTGGACCCGGGCATACAATTACACGAAGGAGGGGACACGGCCATGGACATCATCGCGTACGACAAGACGACGGGCGGGCCCCGGCCGCCCGAGCGCAAGACCATCGACCGGGAGACACGCCAGCAGCTCAAGGCCCTCCAGGAGTTCCGGCGTCTGCTGCTGAAGAGACGCCGCCATACCGCGCACTCCCCCGAAGGGCATTACGCCGCCGACCTGCAGCGGACGTGACCGCCCCGAACGATGGTCGCGGGAGTTGGAATTCACCCACCCGGCGCAGCGGGCGAGCGTGGGGGCACAGAGGGCAGGACACCCGCCCGAGGGCCATTATCTTTCAGAGTCCCCCATCCATTCTGCCGATATGAATCGTGCACGGAAAATGGGGACGCTCCCCATTTTTCCACCGCCACTCCTCGCCGCGTAGCCTGCGAGGAAGAAAAATGGGGAGCGTCCCCATTTTCCGAGGAGTCGGGATGAACGAGCTGTCCACGGATGCGAAACCGAGAATCCCCGCCGACGTGAAGCTGGTGCTGCTGCTGTTCGCCGTCACGCGCGTGATCCTGACGGTCATCGGCGTGCTGTCCCGGATGGTCTTCTTCCCCCCGGGCAAGACGTACATCTTCCAGTACCACACCAGCACGTGGCTGGATATCTGGAGCTGCTGGGATTCCGGCTGGTACCTTCACGTGGCCGAGAACTGGTACGATCTGGCGGCCACGCCCACGCTGCCGCGGATGCTCGAACAAGGGCAGTCCGCCATCGCGTTCTTCCCGCTTTATCCGGGACTGGTGCGGATCGTCGGCGTCGTGTTCGGTACGTACCTCGGGGCCCTGATCGTCTCGAACGTCGCGCTGATCTTCGCGGGGGTCTTCCTCTATCGCCTCGTCCGCCTGCGGTGCGGCAGCGACGATGCCGCCGCCACGTCGGTCAAGTACCTGTTCCTGTTCCCGACCGCGTTCATCCTCTCGGGCGTCTTCACCGAGGCCCTCTTCCTCGCGCTGCTGCTGGGCTGCTTCTACTACGCCGAACGCCGCACGTGGCTTCTCGTGGGCATTCTCGGGCTGCTGCTGTCGCTGACGCGATCCCTCGGGGCCCTCGCGATCATCCCGCTGGCGTGGGAGTACCTGCGGAGCAAGGACCTCAAGTTCAAGGACATCCGTCCCGACGTGCTGTACCTGCTGCTCGTGCCTGCGGGGGTGCTGCTGTTCGCGGCCTACAACCAATACGTTACCGGTGATTTCTTCGCCTTCGCCCACGTGCAGAAGTACTGGGGCCGCGTCCGCGTCAATCCCATCGGCGTGCTGTTCGAGTACGCGGGCAAGGAGCCGCAGCACTACGTCATGCTGCCCATCGTCTTCACGATCGCCGTGTTCATCGTGCTGACCGCGTTCATTCGGAAGATCGGCCCGGGGTATTGGTTCCTGGGCATGTATTCGATGCTGATTCCCCTGTCGACCGTCGGCAAGTGGAGCGTTCTGCCGCCCATGACGCGGTTCGCGCTGGCGGTCTTCCCGCTGTACGTGCTGGGGGGCATGCTGCACTCGCGCAAGCACCTGGACATGGCCGTCACGGCGGGCCTGGCGGTGCTGCAGGGATTCCTCATGGTATTCTGGGCCAACGGGCTGCCCATGGTCGTGTAAGGACCGGCCCACCGGCCGGGGAGAGAAGATGGCTTCGGAGAACAACGAAACCCCCACCCGCTCGCGAGCGATCCTGCCGTACGCTGTCGTCGCGGTGCTGTCGATCGTGATCCTCGTGGTCGTGATGCAGCTCTGGGATGCGGACCTGTCGGTGCCCTTCCGCTACGACGATGATGCCGTCTGCTTCGCCACGTGGTTCAAGGCGACCGCCGAGGGCGGCTGGTTCCTGACCAACCCGCGACTGGGCGCGCCGTTCGTCTCGAAACTGCACGACTTCCCCCGCGCCGAGGGCACGCACTTCCTGCTCGTCCGCGTGCTGACGGTCTTCACCGGCGACGCCGTGGCTGCGATGAACGTCTACTTCCTGCTCAGCTTCCCGCTGGCGGCGGGGTTCTGCCTGCTGATGATGCGGAAGATCGGCATCGCGGTCCTGCCCGCGAGCGTCTGCAGCCTCCTGTTCGCGTTCCTGCCCTACCACTTCATGCGGTACGCGCACTTCCCGCTGGCGTGCTACTGGCCCGTGCCGCTGGCGGGCATCCTGATCCTCCAGATCGCCCGAGGCGAGGGCGTGTTCTTCCGGTTCGACGAGGAAACGGGCAAGCCGAAACTCGCATTGCGATCGCGTCAGGCGCTCTGCGCCGCGATCCTCTGCCTCGTGCTGGCGACGGTGGAGTTGTACTACACGATCTTCGCGTGCTTCTTCCTGCTGCTCGCCGGGGGCATCGTGGCGATCCGGGCGCGGTGCCCGCGGCGCCTGCTGCCTGCCATCGCGGTCATCGTTCTCATCGCCGTCGTGCTCGTCGTGACGATCTCGCCCAGCATGATGTTCAAGGCCACCCACGGCACGAACGCCGAGGCCCTGCACCGCCCGCTGGAGCACGTCGAGAAGTACGGGCTGAAGCTCGCCCAGATGCTCCTGCCCGTGCCCGGCCATCGCGTGGGACCCCTGGCCGACCTGACCGGCCGCTACAAGCGCGAGATGCTGTTCAACCAGGACAACGAGAACGAATCGTCCGCGCTGGGGCTCGTCGGCAGCGTGGGGCTGCTCGCGCTGCTGGGGTGGATGGTTCTCCGCGTCATCCGCCCGAAGCCTCGCCCGGACGACGCGGCCGAAGCGGAGCGGATGGACCTGTTCGCGTCCCTGAGCGGCATGACCGTGCTGGGCGTCCTGCTGGCGACCGTGGGCGGGTTCTCCGTGCTCGTCGCGATGCTCGGATCGGCCAACGTGCGATCCTACAACCGCATCAGCATCTTCCTGGCGATGTTCAGCTTCCTCGCGGTGGCCATGCTGCTGGAGAGGCTGTTCGCGAAGTTCGCCGCCGGGGGCAAGAAGCCTCTCGTCGTCGCGATCGCAGCCGGCGTGCTGGTGGTGGGCGTCCTCGACCAGACCTCGCCGAAGCTCATCCCCGCCTACGCGAAGCTCAAGACCGAGTACGACAGCGACGCCGAGTTCGTCGGGCGGATCGAATCGGCCCTGCCCGAGGGGGCGATGATCTTCCAGTTGCCCTACGTGCGGTTCCCCGAGGCCTGGCCCCTGCCGCCGGGGCGGATGATCAACTACGACCCGTTCCGGGGCTTCCTGCACTCGAAGACGCTCAAGTGGAGCTACGGCGCCGTCAAGGGCCGACCCGCCGACCTCTGGCAGCGCGACCTGGCGGCCAAACCGCTCGACCAGATGGTTCGTACGCTTGCGGTGACGGGCTTCTCGGGCATCTGGGTGGACCGCTTCGGCACGGGCGAGAAGGCGGCCGAGACCGAGGCGGCCATCGGCAGGCTGCTCGGCGTCCAGCCGCTGGTCAGCCCGAACGGTCGATTCGTCTTCTACGACATGAGGCCGCTGGTCCGGCGGATGCGATCGCAACTGCCCGAGGCGCAGTGGAACGCCGCCCGCACGGCTGCGATGGAGCCGCTCCTGACGAACTGGACGCGCGGCTTCGGCCAGCCCGCCGGGGCGCCCGGCAACACGTTCCCCTACGCCGAATCCAGCGCCGAACTGGAGATCCTGAACCTGTCGCAGCGAACGAGGACGGTCCGCCTGCAACTGACCGTCCAGGCCGTCCAGGGCCCCACCGGGACGCTGACCGTCGCGGGCGACCTGCTGTCCGAACGCCTGCCCCTGCAGAACAAGACGGCCTCGCTGAGCCGCAACGTCTCCGTGCCCCCGGGCTCCCACAAGATCCGCCTGTCCACCGACGCCGCGCCCCTCATCGAGCCCCGCACCGGCAAACGACTCGCGATGAAGATCGCGAGCTTCTCCGCACAGCCGATGGACTGATCACCACAGAGATCCTGCCCCAGAACGCCCCTGAAGCCGGCTGATGAGTCCCGATTCCTCGGGACGAATCGGCCGGACCTCGCCCCCTACCTTATCCCTCGCCCCCTCACGACGGCTCCCCCTCCTGCGGGGCCCGTCTCGACGGTTCCTGAATCACCACGCCGCCCGGCGTCTGCGTGCCGGCGGGGAAGCCGTGCAGGTTCCGCACGATGTACAGCGGACGCTGCTTGACCTCGTCGTAGATCCGCCCGATGTACGCCCCCATCATGCCCAGGACGATCAACTGCACGCCGCCCAGGAACGCGATGGGCACGACCGTCGACGCCCAGCCGGGCACGGTCTGCCCGAACCACTTGACCAGCAGCGCGTAAGCGCCCACGAGGAACGATACTCCCGCGACGAACGTCCCGAAGATCAGCGCGAACCGCAGCGGAACGTGCGAGAAGCTCACGATCCCGTTGGCGGCCAGGCGGAGCATCTTCCGCAGCGGGTACTTCGTCTTGCCCGCGAACCGCGGGGCCCGCACGTACTTGACGCCCGTCTGCTTGTAGCCCACCCAACTGAACATGCCCCGCAGGTAGCGGTTGTTCTCGCGCATGGCCTTGTAGGCCTCCAGCGCGCCGCGGTCGATCAGGCGGAAGTCGCCCACCTCGGCGGGGATGTCCACGTCGGTCAGCCCCCGCAGCACGCGGTAGAACAGCGACGCCGTCGCCCGCTTGAACCACGTCTCGCCCTTGCGCTCCTGACGCTGCCCGTAGACGATGTCGAAGCCCTCCCGCCACCGCTCCGCCATCTCCAGCACGACCTCGGGCGGGTCCTGCAGGTCGGCGTCCATGATGACCACCGCCCGCCCCACGGCCAGGTCCAGGCCCGCCGTCGTGGCGATCTGGTGCCCGAAGTTCCGCGACAGGTGCACCACGCGGAACCGCTCGTCGCGCGCGCAGATGTCGACCATCATCGGATAGCTGTCGTCGCTGCTGCCGTCATCGACCAGCACGACCTCCGCCCCGCCGTCCAGGCGATCCATCAACGCCTGCAACTGCGTGTACAGTTCCTGGAGCGTTTCCTGCTCGTTGTAGATGGGGATGACGACGGAGTACTCACACCCGCTCTGTCGCTGTTCGTCCATAGTGGCCGTTTCCTTGCGCACCGATACCTTCGATACCCTTTCTTTCGGTCAGGACCGCCCCCGGCCTTGATATGGATAGAGCGATCGGCTGTCAGCGATCAGCCGGCAACGGGCAACGGAGTTGAAGGGACCACTGTCCCCGCATTCCCGAATGTCAGATGGCGAAACCCGTTCGCGAAGACGCGTCCTCTTTGACATGCGACATACATCATTCCTTCGTCATTCAACAATTGC
>CAZEJA010000201.1:0-6233 GCA_964512215.1 uncultured Planctomycetaceae bacterium | reverse complement strand
CCGCGCGCAGGGCGAACTGCGCCAGGCGCCACTTGCCCAGGGCGGCCTGCGGGGAGGCGGGGTGCTGCTCGACCAGGCGGCGCCAGGTCGCCTCCGCCCCGGCCAGCGGGTGCGAACTGGAGTAGCGGACCAGATCCCGCTCGAAGGCCCGCTCGTCCAACTGCAGGCTCTCACACTGGGCGCAGATCCACAGGACGGCCGGGGCGCGGGAATCGGCCGGGTAGCGCTGCAGGAACGTATCGCACCGGGCGACGAGATCGCGCCGACGGGCCTGGAGGTCCTCCCGCACGCGGATGAGCTGCGTCTGTCGGTTCAGCCCTTCGGCGCCGTGCTCGCGGGTCCAGCGCGACAGCGCGACATCGTCGAGCACGGCTTCGCCCGGGGCCAGGTCGGTGACGAGGACAGCGTAGTCCAGTCGCACGGGCCCGACGCGCGTGTAGAACGCCACGAGCGGCCCGGCCAGCAGCAGCACCAGCACCGGCCAGACCACACCCGGGCGGAAGCCCGTCCACCCCGCCAGCAGCAGCACCAGCGCCAAAGCCACCACGGCCGTGACGATCGCGAGCACGACAGGCCCGTAGAGGACCCACCGCTGAAGCGGCAGGACGGCGGCGGCGTACATGCCCGCGAAGCCGAAGAAATACAGGTACAGCCCGATGGGCACGAGCCCGAGCATCGCCGCGAGGAAGGGCATGTCGCTGCGGAGGCGCGTCCGGGCGGCCAGCACGCAGCCCCCGCCCAGCGCGACGGCCAGGATCGGCGCGTGCCCCACCACGGCCACCAGCGCGACGAACGCCCCCGCGTATCGCAGGCGGTACAGCACCGACACGACGACGGGCACGAACACGACGACGCCCAGCAGCAGCCCGGTGACGAGGATCATCCAGGGGTTCTGCAGCACGTTCAGCGGACGGACGAACAGCTCGCCCAGAGGCGTGACCAGGTCGCGCTGGTAGGCAGCCGTCGACAGGTTTACCCAGCGCCCCGTCGTCAGGTACTGCCAGAACGCGTTGACCGCGGCGTAGCCGATCAGGTTGACCGTCAGGAACACGCCGGCCCGGACGCGGCTGGTCGGGCGCAGCAGCGGGTCCGAGCCCCGGTGGTGATCGTATTCCTGTGTAGTCTTCTCGACGGCCATGGCGGACATTCTATGCGGATTCATCCATTTCGGACTGCGGATTTCGGATTTCGGATTGGGACGCGGACGCATCGTCCCCATGTGCAACGACGAGTGTACGCGGCAGGCATCCAGAAATCACTGATCGACGCGGGCATACTGTCGTTCAACCTGCCTGCCGGCAGGCAGGTCCGAAACCCACAATCGGAAATGAGCCGCCCTACCCCCCCTGCTTCTTCCGGTTCGCCAGCCAGATGCGGTAGAAAACGTTGTTCCGCACGAAGACGACGTAGGCGGTCTCCGTGGGCAGCGGGTAGGTGACTTCCTGGTCGTGCATCTTCCCGTTCTCGATGCGGGCCTTGACCTTCAGGACGGGAATCCGCCCCTGTCGATACAGGTGATTGAACTCGGCGGATTGCGGGCTGTTGAGCAGGATCACGCCGATCTCGTAGTAGGCGATGTTGTCGGCGTCGGTCGTGCCTTCCATGTACACGTCGTAGGCCTGCCCCTCGAAGACCATGTCGTTGACGGCCGTCCCATCCGGGCGGAGCGTCGCGAAAGCGGTCATCTTCCGATACGGATAGGTCGACAGGTCCAGCCCGGGCAGCAGGCGGGTGACGAACTTGGGCACGGCGCGGCCTTCGACGATGCCGTCGAGCGTGATCGTCTTCGTCGTGCCTTCCGGGCGGAGCACGTACCGGGGGTCGAGCAGGTTGGCCACCACGTCGCGGAGCGGCTGGGTGGTCTTCTCCTCGCGATTGAAGTAGCCCAGCACCGTGTTGCCCGGGAAATACCGCGCCAACTGCGGCTGCATCTCCGCCGTCGCGATCACGTCCCGCAGGTCCTGCTGCTGCGTGTACATCGGAGTCTTGTCGAACCCCCGGACGTCGATCTGCGTCCGCAGTTCGCCCCCGTAGAGGCCCGTGACGTACTCGATGTCCACGTGCCCGTTGTCGACGGCAACGTCCGCCTTCAGATCGCGCAGGAGGTAGCTCTGCCCGACGGTCGGATCGTAGTACGTCAGGTTCTCGAACACCGCGCGTGCATTGAGGCCGGCCGACTGCAGGTACGGGCGGGCCTGGGCGATCAGAGCGTCCGCACGGACCGCGATAGCCTCCCGCTGCTCGGGCGTCACCTTGCCGAGTTTCTTGTCGGCGGGCTCCCGCCACGTGTCCCCGCTCTCCCACCACGCCGTCAGGTCGCGGAGGTCGGCCGTCTCGCACAGCAGTTGGATGTCGCCTTTCGGGGCGGCAGGCAGGCCTTCCAGATCGGCGATCAACCACCCGTGGTTGTCTCCGATGCGAAGCTCCAGGCCGTCGGTCTCGAAGCCGCCGACTTCCCACGCCCCGTCGCGGACCTGGCGAATCTGCTGCAGCGTCACCTTGCCCCCCGCCTGGATGTCCCTGCCCCGGCATCGCCCGCGGAAGTCGTCCATCGCCAGCTTCACGTACGGAATCCCGCCGTCCGGGCCCGTGGCCCATTCCGCCTCCACGCTCGCCCCGCCCGAAAGGGCGTGTCGCTTCCACTGCGGAACGAGTCGCGACAGGTTCTCCGTTCGCTTCGTCCAGATCGTGGCATGGACGCTGCGGGGCTTGAACCCGCCCTTCTCCGCTGCGAGATCCGCGCGGGCATGCAGTGACACGTCGTCCAGGCGGACCTGCAGGTCGCGGATCGTGACGGCCGACAGATCCGCGGGCGCCGTCGCGTCGAGCTTGACGCGGGCGACCATTCCGTCAGGCTTGCGGAGCGGGCCGAGCACCACGGGCGCGTCGCCTTCCGCGCTGCCCGGCGCCGTCAGGGAGAACGGGCCGAGCTTGCCCGCCGACAGGCGGTCGGCGTCGACCGTGCCCGACAGCGACGCCGATTTCGCGTCGGCCGAGACGTGAACGACCACGTCCGCCCGCCCGGCGAGATCGTAGCGGTCGATCCACTCGTCCAGTTCCGGCAGGAACTGTCGCAGGGGCCCGTCCAGCACGCCGTGAATGTCGGCGTCGACGTCGAAAGCTTCCAGCCCCGAGCCCGGCCAGGCGCCCGCCGCCTTGCCGGGGGTATCGAGATCGGCCCGGCCGTTCAACGAAAGGCGGCTGTCGCCCACGTCCAGTGTGGCGCGACGCACGTCCAGGCGTCGGGCCTGTCCGTCAACGCGGCCGATCCGTCCCGCCATCGCCAGCCGCAACGGCACGCCGGCGGACTTCACGCGCCGGATGTCGCCCGTGGCGGCATAGGCCAGGTCGTCGCCGCTCAATGACAGCTCGCCCGAGATCGCTTCGGGCGTGTCGGTGATGTGGGCGGTCAGTCGCCCCCGCCCCCGGAGATGCCCGGCCAGACCGCGCCGCCACGGACCGGCCGTCTTGCCCGCCTCGGGCGCCCACGTCACGTCCAGGTCCGACAGATCCGCCGCCAACGTCGCCCCCCGGCGCGGCTCGTCCAGGCGCAGTTCGAATGCGGCGTCACCGTGTCCCTGCAGCGCAGCGGCCTCGCCGGCGTGCGGCAGGCAGGCGAGCAGCGCCTCGATTCGCGTGGCCGACAGGCGGCCGCGCACGTCCAGCCCCCCGTCGCCGGCCCGAACGTAGCCTTCGCGAACACCCAGATTGCCCCCGCCGGTCGACAGGCTCAGGTCAATGCCCCCGACGCCCGGTCGGGCCGGGTCCAGCGTACCGGCGAGACTCAGGCTCATGGGCGTGTCCGCGGGTTTGAGGAACCCGCTTCCCACGGCCAGGTGCGTCTGACTCGGCACGGTCAGGCTGACCTGCACGGTGGTGGCCTCATCGTGGTCCAGAACCCACCCGCCGGTCACGGGCCCCCGGAGCTTCACCTCGCTCAGGGCGTCGGCCAGCGGGGGCCAGACGTCGCGCAGGCACGCCACGTCGCGAATCACCCACGAGCCCTGCCACGTCAGGGGCGGCAGCTTCGCGAGGGTTTCCCGGAACGCCGCGGGCTGCTCGGCGTCCCACAGGCGCCCGGCCCGGCGGAGGTCGGTGACGCGCCCCTGCCCGATGAAGTGGTTCGCCCCGATCTGCACGCGGTTGGTCCGAACGTCCACGTTCCAGGTGCGCTCGTCGAGGCGTCCGGCCAGGTCGATCCGCATCTCCCGCCCCCGCGGCTTGACGGGCTTGTCCACCCGACGGATGTCCGCCTCGGCAGCGTCGAGCGTGAGGTCGAAGTTCATCCGCGGGCCTTCGTGATCCAGCGTCGCGGCCACGCGGACCACGCCGTCGACGTCCAGGTCGGCTGGGAGCTTCGGCCCGCCGGGCAGCAGGCCCACAACCTGCGCCGGCTGGACGGCCCCCTGCAGCTCCAGCGAGCGGATCGACTCGAATCCCGCCGTCCACAGGTTGCCCACGATCAGGGCCCGTCCGGACAGGTCGGCGCCCGGCAGGCGGAGGTGAACGGATTGCAGATCGACGACCTCGCCCTCGGGCGCCAGCGGATCGTAGGCGGCCGACACGCGCAGGCCCGCTTCGGCGATGACGGGCAGCTTCGGCCCCTTCGTCGGCTGGGCGTCGAGGTCGCGGATGAGGACGTTGAGGCTCACCCGGTCCGCCCGCAACTCCTTGTCGACCTGCAGGTCCAGCGAACCGCTGCAGCGCCCCTCGAAGCTGCGAAGCGGCAGATTCATCAGTTGGGGCAGGTTCAGTTGCCCCAGGTCGACGTTGTCGAACGTGAACGAGACCGTCCCCGCGACGGCCTCCCCGCCGGGTCCGGCGTAGAGGCTGACGGGCGCCGCCCCGCCGCTCTGCGCCAGCGACGCCGACATCGTCACCCGCCCGACGCGATCGAGGCGCCCCGTGAGGATCTGCATGTCGCCCACATCCAGTTGAAGCGGACGGTCGTGACCGGGCAGCATCACCGTCGCCCGCGCCTGGTGAACCGTCTTGCAGTCGGCCTCGACGTCGAACCGGAGCTTGCGAAGCGGATCGAGATTGGTGCGCCCGTCCTTGTCGACACGCACGAACAGCCGCGGGCGGTCGAGCGCCATCCACGTCAGGCGCTTGTGGACCAGCAGGTTCACGGGCGAGAACTCGCTGCGGATCCGCTCGACGACCACCATGGGCTGGGGGCCGAACCCCGGGGGCGAGCCGATCGTCAGATCGCGAATTTCCGTGCCTTCCCGCCAACTGAAGGAGATCCCGCCGATGCGGACGGGCACGCCCATCTGCCGGCTCATGTCCTCGGCGAGCATGCGCGCGATCATCTCCGACGGCAGCAGCCAGGGCAGCGCCACGTAGGCAGCCCCGCCCAGCATCGCCAGCAGCACCGCGAGGCGGCAAAGCTTCTGCCACCAGCGCCGCCGCGGCCGGGTCGTCTTGTTCGGTGAGTTCCGCATCGTTCGACAATCGGACACAGGATCAGGAATCGACGTGAAATGCAGGGATCGACAGGTATTGTGATCGGTCTGGAGCGAATGTGCAACCGTCGCGAGGCTCAGACGTTGAACCGGAAGTAGATCACGTCCCCGTCCTGCACGATGTAGGTCTTGCCCTCCAGGCGCACCTTGCCGGCGGCCTTGGCGCCCTTCATGTCGCCCGCGGCGCGGAGGTCGTCGTAGGCGACCGTCTCGGCCCGAATGAATCCTCGCTGCATGTCGGAGTGGATCGCCCCCGCGGCGTTGAGTGCATCCATTCCCGCGGGGATCGTCCAGGCGCGGGCCTCCGTGGGCCCGACCGTCAGGAAGCTCACGAGGTCCAGGCGCTCGTAGCAGGCGCGGATCAGCACGTCGCGCGCGGAGGCCTCCACGCCCAGGTCGGCCAGGAACTCGCCCCGCTCGTCGTCCGGCAGTTCGGCGATTTCCTCCTCGATCTTCGCCGACAGGCGGACGCACGGCAGGGAGGCGACCTCCTGCGGGGGCGCCTCGCCGAGGGCGTCTTCCGAGCAGTTCAGCACGACCAGCACGGGCTTCTGCGACAGGAACGCGAAGCTGCGGATGAGCTTGGCCTCCATCTCATTGGTGACGGCGTCGGCGATGGGCTTCTCCGCCTCGAGCGTCTCGCCGAGGCGCTGCATCAGCGCCAGCTCGCGCTGATTCTCGTCGCGCTGGGCGGTGGGCTTGCGGAGGGCGAGCTGAAGCTTCTCGATGCGGTTGGTCACCTGGTCGAGGTCCGCGAAGAGCATTTCC
>CAZEJA010000200.1:0-6295 GCA_964512215.1 uncultured Planctomycetaceae bacterium | reverse complement strand
GGACGCACCCCCTACGCCTCTGGGATCTCTGTGGCTCTGTGGTCGTCTGTTCTCTGTGCTACAGGCCCCGCACGGACCGTACGAGCAGGGCGTGCATTCTCCGGAAGCGCGCTTCGTTGGGGTCGTTCTGCTCGCGCGAGAAGCGATCGTACTGGTCGTTGTCCTTGATCGCCTCCTCGGCTTCGGAGATGCGCTTGCCTGTCAGCGGGTGCGTCTGGAACATCTCCGTCAGCGTACTGCCCTCCGAGTCGGAGAGGCTCTTGAGCACCAACAGGAGCTCGACCATTCCCCAGGGGTTGTATCCCGCCCGGGCCATGTACTTGATGCCGAGTTGATCGGACTGGTACTCGTCGTCGCGCCCGTACTTCATGTTGGCCATGCCGGCGGCAATCTTCGCGGCGCCCTGGGCGACCTGACCTTCCGTGCCGGACAGGATCATTCCCGCGATCTGAACGAGCACGGAGGCCCCCATCTGGCGCTGCAGGCCCTTGACGTTATGCTTGGCGGCGACGTGTCCGACCTCATGCCCCAGCACGGCGGCGAGCTGACGCTCGTTGGTCATGCGCGACATCAGTCCGGCCGTGAGGAAGATCTTCCCGCCCGGCAGCGCGAACGCGTTCGGCACCTTCGACCGGACCAGGGTGAATTCGTAGGGCATCTCGCGGTCCGAAACGGCCGCCACGCGCCCGCCGATCGCCTGCACGTAAGACTGCAGGATCGGGTTCTCCACGCGCCCGTCGAATTCCTTCTCGAACTGCGGCGCCGCCTCGGCGCCCATCTGGATCTCCTGGCTCGTCGAGATCAGCGACAGCTCGCGCCGTCCCGTGACGGGATTCGTGCTGCACCCGCCCACAAACACCGAAGCGGCCAGCAGCGCCGCGACCGCCAATGTCATCCTCTGTCTGAACATGCTCTCTCCTCTCCAACAAACGGTTCCATCGCATCCTATGTCCGCGACGGGCGGATTTCAATTCTCGAGACCGTTGTGCCCGGAGCGGTCTTTCCTGTCCTCGTCCCCCCGGATCAAGTCGAGCAGCGAGTCCAGCGCCCGCTTCGGGTTCAGATCGTCCCGGTCGTCCGCGCGCGGGCCGGGCCGGCCGACGCCTTCGAGCAGGCGCCCCGCCTGTTCGGCCAGCAACGCCTGCGTCGCCTGGCGGATCAGCGGCCCGACGTCGACCTCGCCGAGGGCGAAGCGGGGCTGGAGGCGCGTGCCCAGAATCGGGATCACCACGCGCACGCCCGACAGCACCCGGGCGAAGTCGGCGCCCTTGCCCCGGACGCCGCGCAGGCGCAGCAGCCCGGCCGTCACGGGAACGGAGACGGCCAGGTCCACGGTGTCGTCGAAGCCGACCGAGCCGTAGAACTTCGCGCGGGTCCCGTCCGGCAGCGACAGCGTGAAGTTGTCGTAGTGGACCCGCCCGTCGCGGATCGAGAACCGCACCGCGTCGGTCAGCACGGGCATCCGCTGCCGGCCGCCGTCGCCGAACTGGAGAATCAGCCGGAGGATGCCCTCGGGGCGGACCTTGAGGCGCCGCAGATCCAGCGTGCCCCGCCCGCGGGCCTTGCGGGTCAACATCTCGCCCAGCGGCACGTCGACGTCCGCGACCTCGAGCGTGACCGACCCTTCGATGCTCGTGATCTGGGCGAACACCGGGTTGAAGCGACTGAGGAGGTCCCGCCCGATCTCGCGGGTGATCTGCACGTCCTCCAGCACGTTGCGCGGTCCGGTCAGGCGGTAGGTCGGGGTCCTGCCCGTCAGGTCGAGCACACCCCCCAGGCGGGCGGTTCCGCCCGACGCGGAGGCCGTCGCGTCGGGGATGACCAGTCGACCGTCGCGGAGCACGGGCGCGAAGGTCGTCTTGCCCAGGGGCACGCCGCCAACCGCGGCCCGGTCCCAGCCGACGTCGGTCTTGACCGTCAGCCCGCGATAGACCGGGCGGTCCTTAGGGCGATACGCCGGACCGGCGATCGTGATGCGCCCGCCCGTCTGCCCGGTCAGGGAGATCGTCTCCGCCGTCGCAGGAGCGAACTCGTGCAGCAGCCGCGTCAACTCCGCGCCGCTTCCCTTGTACTGTCCGGCCAGGTCCGTCCGCCAGTCGCTGCGGAAGTTGCGCACGCTCCCCGCCAGCTTCAGCCACAGGGGACTGGAGGTCAGTTCGACAGACTCGACGGTGATGATCTCCTTGGGTCCGTCCACGGCCAGACCGTGGGAGAACGTCACCTTCTCCTCGCGGAAGGGCATGTCATCCCCTCCGACGCGGAATCCGTCGACCGTCCCGGCGCCGGTGATGCGGAATGTCTCGCCCGCCGACGCGGCCTGTCCCGTCCAGGAGAGCTGCCCAGCCAGGCGCGGAGGATCGTCCCACTTCCCAACGGCCGCCGCGGCCGCCATGCAGCGACGCAGGTCGGCCAGGACCACCATCTTCCCCTCGGCGCGGAGATCCTCGCCCGAGACGAGGCGAACCTGCTTGGCGTGGAGTTCGGCAATCTCGCTGCGCAGGGTCACGGCGTCCGCGTCGATCTGCCCGGTCTCGTTGCGGCGGACCAGGCCCGACCAGACCAGGTCGATGCGCTTGCCCGCGATGGCTTGTCCGTCTACCTGCGGCGCGGTCACCGTCGCCTTGCCGGTCGAACGCAGGGCACCCGTCTTCGCGTCCCGGGCGATCTCGGCGCTGCCCTCGACTGTTCCAGTGTACCGCTCGATGTCGCCCAGCGGGATGCCGAACTGCTCCGCCCGGGCAAACAGAGCCCCCGCATCCGCCCGCGCGATGATCGCCTTCAGCCGGAAGGCCGAATCCGTGAGGGAGACGCTGCCTTTCAGCCCGGCCGACAATTCGCGGTCGACCCCGACCGTTGCCTCCGCGATCACCGCCTCGGCCAGCGTCTGTTCGTCCAGCCGCAGGTGCCCGGTCTGGAGGAGGCGCGCGCTGTCGATGCGAACCACGCGCTGCCCGTCCCACAGTTCGAGGCCCTTGGCGGATGCATCGACGGTCACGTCCACGCGGTCGTCTCCGTGCGGGCGGAACTGCAGCTCAGCCGACACCGCCCCCGCGTGGGGCAGGGCATCCAGATCGAACACCCGCCCGAGCGTGGCGCGGGCCAGAGCGAGGTCGGCCTGGAAGTCCACACGCAGATCGGCAAGCGTTCCCCACGCATCGAGGCTGCCAAAGTCCGACCAGAGCGCCGCCCGCCGAACCTGCAGCCCGGATTTCTCGTCCATCTGCGCATCGGCCGTCACCGAGAGAGGCCCGCAGGCGATCGGCTTCCCATTCGTCGTCGCTCTCAAGTCAGTCAGCAGGACTTCCGCACGCGCCGTCGGACGGGAGCCTCCCTGGATAGCGATCTGTTTGGCCTGGAGGGTCCCTGCGGCGATCCGCACGTCCGGCAGCAGTCTCAGCAGAGAGGGCAGGGCCTGCCCGAGGCGGGGCAGGTCCACGCGCCCGGAGGCCTCCAGCGAGAAGTCAGGCAGCGCGACGGGGCGGCCGCGGAGCAACTGCGCGACGGCCTTTGCGAGGTCCGGGGGCTCGTCCTCCCCCTCGCGGTAGGTGAAGCTCGCATGCAGTTCGCCCGGTTCGCCCGTCAGGTCCGCCTGCCCGGCGAACGTGCCGGGCGCGGCCGTCATCGCACCCGCGAGCTGCACGTTGATCGGTCGAATGTCTGACCACTCGCGCCCGGTGGAGCGGAGCTTCCGAGTTCTGAGGTTCCAAGCCGCCTCGATCTGGCCGTCGCGAAGCGACCCCGTCACGTCGCCCGCGATCTGTCCGGCCTGATCGGCGCGGCCGAAGAGGTCGAGCAGAGGCGCCAGTTCGACCAGCCCATCCGTCCGGACGGCGAACGTGCCTTCCGCCCCATCGAGCCCCGGTGCTTCGCCGGAAGCGAGCGACGTCAGGTTCCACTCGGCCAGCACCTTTCCGCCTCCCTGGGGCAGAGCATGGATGACACCGTGGAGCCGATCGAGCGTGTCCAGATCAACGGTCGCCTCGATGCCGGCGACCTCATAGCTCCGGCCGTCCGGGCGGATAACCGCCGCCCGCCCGTCGCGGACGGTCAGCGTACCCCGCAGCGCCGGAAGCTCGTCGGTCGGCTCGGAGGGCGGCTCGACCGGCTGGAGGGCCTCGACCAGAGAGGGCACGCCCCGCGAGTCCAGGTACAGATGGGCCGCCGGTGCTGCCAGTTCCGCCCGATCGAACCGTTCGGCGTCGGTCAGGAGCCGCCACAGCCCCCCGGGAATCTGCCCCTCCTCGACGCGCAAAACTTCGCGCCCGTCGGGATCGGACACGGTCAGCCCCGCGACGCGGGAAGGCCCGGTCCACGACAGCGACAACTCCCCCAGTTCGACCGTTCCGCGGATGCGCTCGTTGACCAACCCCAGGACGAAGCGCGTCCCCGCGGCGGTGGAGAGCAGATAGGGGATGCTCCAGACCGCGGCGACCAGGAGGATTCCCAACGCCGTAAGCACAATCCGGCGGCGACGTTTCCGGTGCGGACGCCCCCGGCCGGTCTGTTCACTGCTGCCCATCCCGGTGCCCTTCACAAAGTGCGGGCGGCGTGCCCGGTGGACATCGCCGCCCGATCGAAGCGATCCGCTCTCACGCCACGTTACGCGCTGGCTCGCCCGGCGTTACTCTCCCTCGGGCTTCTTCTTAAGCAGGCCATCGAGGATGCCGCCGGCTTTGTCTTCTACCTTCTTGGTCTCGTCCTCGATCTTCTTCTCGGCTTCCTTCTTCTCGTCCTCGCCCGTCTTCTTCTTGCCGCCCAGAAGCTTGTCGAGTGTGCCCTTGGCGTCCTCGGTGCCCTTCTTCAGCGCGTCGTCGACGCCCTTCTTGAGCTGGTCGGCGGCGTCCTTCATCGCCTTGGCGGTGGCTTCCTGAACGCCCTTGACAACGTTCTCCATGTTACCGCCGATCGCCTGGACGACGGCGTTGATCTGCCCGTCCATGTCCTTGAGGAAGTCGGCCGGGACGATGCCCTTGGCGTTCTCCGCGATCGAGGCCAGGAGGATCGGGATGATTCGGCGCATCAGTTCCGGCACGACCACGCCATTGGGATTGTCCGACATGAACTCGGACAGGTCGATCTCGGGGACCTTCACGACAAGCGGCGTCGAGCCCAGCGGCATGTAGAAGCGGGCCGTGACGTTCTTGATCAGGAACACCTCGATCTTGACCTTCTTGCCCTCGCCCTCCTCCTCTTTGGGCTCTTCCTCTTCCCCGCCGCCTAGCTCCTCGAGATTCTTCATCACGACGGAGATGTTGCTCCCGTCGCTCTTGGACTCGATGTTCACGTCCAGCCCGTCCAGGATGAACTTCGGCAGGACGATCGTGTCTTCCAGAACCGTGCTCGGCGTCAACTCCACGTCGAACAGTCCCGAACTCATCAGGTGATCGCTCTTCTCAAAGCCCTCGGGGTTGGCGATCTTCAAGCCGTCCATCTTCAACTGGCCCTGGAACAGCTTGATGCTGATCGAGTCCAGCGTGGTCTTGACGCCCATGGCGTACGTGCCGCCTTCCTCGATGGCCGTCTTCGCGATCGAATCGATGTAGAACAGGCCCACCACGACGGCGACGACGAGCAGCACGACCAGGACAAGCAGGATTCGCAGTACCTTCTTCATGATTGGCTCTCCCTTCGATTCCGAATGGTCTTCCTAATTATTCCCCTGCCACTGCCGGAAAGCAAGAAATTGGGGTGTCCTCTTCGAGGATATCTCCCCCCCGTGACAGGCGTGATCGCGCCTTTTGGCGGCAAGGATGCTTGAACGTCCCCCCGTGCAGTCGGTAGACTGCGGTCTGCACCTTTCGGTGCGTAACACGTCGCTGGTGAAGGATCGCGTATGGATCTTCCGGTCATCGAGACGCCCGTCTTCCCGCGCTGGGTCTGGATCGAGGAGATCACCTACTCGCACATCCCCATCGCCACCCTCATCACCGCCTTCATGGTCCTCGCGCCGATCTACGAGTACATCGGGTACCGCAAGCACGATCTGCGCTACGACCGCCTGGGCAAGGGGCTGATCTGGTTCGCGATGATCCTGTTCTCGCCCGGCGCCGCCCTGGGCACGGGCATCCCCGTGTTCATCATCGGCACCTATCCGGAGTTCTGGTCGCGGTGGTCGAACCTGTTCTTCTGGCCGCTCGTGGTGCAGTTCATGTTCTTCCTGTGCGAGGTGTTCTTCCTGTTCTTCTTCTACTACCTCACCTGGGATCGATGGATGACGCGCCGCAAGCGCCTGCACATCTTCATGGGCGTGATGGCCGTCACGTTCGCGCTGCTCGTGCAGGCCGTCTGGGACGCC
>CAZEJA010000199.1:0-6327 GCA_964512215.1 uncultured Planctomycetaceae bacterium | reverse complement strand
CACTACACGCTCGCCGAGATCAGCGAGGAACGTCGCAGCGGGTATTCGTGGCAGGGGAGCTACGGCGTGGCGGATGTGATCCGGTGGGCGGAGAAGGTTCGCAAGGACGGGATCGACAAGACCTTGACGGCGCGAAGTCGCAAACCGACGGCGACCGAGCGGGCGAAGCGTGCGAAGTCGCTGCGCCCGAAGGTGGAGAAGATCATCGAAGCTCTGGACGCGAAGGGGCGGTGGCTGGAGGACGGGAGGATCACCACCAGGGCGTTCGTGCGAAACGCGGCGGTCCTGTGCGAATACTTGGAGATGACGCGATCGAAGTGAAAGGCGAGAGAGTGGAGCGGATCGAGAATGCGGATGACCCGCGCGTGGGGGCGTACCGCGACTTGAAGGGGCGGTCGACGCGGGCCGAGGGCGTGTTTGTCACGGAAGGGCGGCTGCTGACGAGGCGCCTGCTGGACAGTGACTTCGGCGTCGAATCGGTCTGGGTCGCGGAGCGATTCGCGGAGGAGTATGAGCCCCTCGCGGCCGGGCGGGCGCCGCTGTACGTGTCGTCCGAGTCCGTCATGGAGCGGGTGCTCGGGTACAAGTTCCACCGCGGGGCGCTCGCGTGCGGGCGACGGCGCGAGGCGAGGACGGTCGACGAACTGCTGGCCGGCGTCGGGGTCGACGAGGACGCCACGTGGGTCGTCTGCCCCGACGCCGCCAACGCGGCAAATCTCGGGTCGATCTTCCGGACGGCTGCGGCGCTGGGCGTCGACGGGATGCTCCTGGGCGAGCAGTGCTGCGACGCCTTCTCGCGGCGGTGCCTGCGCGTGTCGATGGGCGCGGTCTTCCGCTTGCCGACTGTTACGTCATGCGATCTCGTTGCAGACCTGCGGCACCTTCGGGAGTATGGGGGCGTCGAGATTGTGGCGGCCGTGCTGGACGAGACGGCTGCGCCGCTGGCGGACTTCCATCGCCCGAAGCGTCTGGCGCTGCTGTTCGGCAACGAGGCCGACGGTCTCGGTGAACGTTGGCTGGCCGAGTGCGACCGGCGCGTCACGCTGCCGATGCAGGCGGGAACGGATTCACTCAATCTCGCTGTCGCCGCAGGCGTGATCGTGTATGAGGTGATGCGCGGCGACCGAGACAACCCTCAAGACATGGAGCGTGAACAGAGATGAAGCAGGCATGGTGGACGACGGCAGGTGCGGCGGCGGTCGTGGCGATCTTCGTGGGCGGTTCTCGGCTGACGGGCGAAAGCAAAGCCCCGGCCGGGGGGAAGACGCCGAGCGTCGTGGACCGGAAGATCGCGGAACTGTTCGACGGCAAGTGCAAGACGGTCCGCCTCTGGCCGGGCAAGGCGCCGGATGGGGAGGACAAGCCTGCCGAGGAGAAGGTTGAGGAGCCCGCTCGTAAGGAGCCGCTGTTCATTGCCCGCAACGTATCCGATCCGACGATGACCATCGTCCGTCCGCCGACCGGCAAGGACACCGGGGCGGCCGTCGTGGTCTGTCCGGGTGGCGGGTACGGGGCGCTGGCCTTCAACCTGGAGGGGACGGAGATCGTGGATTGGCTCAACAAGGCAGGCGTCACGGGCGTGCTGCTGAAGTATCGCGTGCCGCGCTCGCGCGAACTGGCCAAGCACCACCGGCCGCTGCAGGATGCGCAGCGAGCGGTCGGGCTGCTGCGACATCAGGCGGAGGAACTGGGCATTCGTGAGGATCGCATCGGCATTCTGGGCTTCTCTGCCGGGGGGCACCTGTCGGCGACGCTGAGCAACAACTACAGTGAGCGAACCTACAAGCCCGTCGACGAGGCCGACAAGGTGAGTTGCCGCCCGGACTTCGTCGTCCTGATCTACCCGGCCTACCTGACCGATCCGATCGACTCGGACACGCTCGACAAGACGCAGAACGCCGAGGCGATGTCGCCGAAGAACACACCGCCCACGTTCATCGCCATCGTCGGGAACGACAAGTTCACCCGCGGGGCGGTGCAATACTACCTGGCACTGCGCAAGGCGAAGGTGCCGGCCGAGCTGCACGTCCTCCCCGCCGGCGGGCATGGCGTAGGCCTGCGCGAGATGGGCTACCCCCTGTCGACCTGGCCGAAGCTGTGCGAACGGTGGCTGGGCGACTTGGGTGTGCTCAAGCGTAAATAGGGACGCTACTGCTCTGTTGATAGGATCAGGCTGTAATCGGGTGCCACCTTCAAGCGGAGTCCCGACGAAGTCGGGATGGAGCTTGTGGGTGCTCTGTGACCCCCAGCCCGCCCCCACAAGCTACGCTTCGCTCCGCTTGAAGGTGGCACCCGCCCTCTTGTCAACGGAGCAATAGCGTCCCTATTTGCGGAACTCGATCGAACGGGCGGCGAGGTGGTGCGTTCTGTGCGGGGGACGGTGACCCCAACTGGGGCTGTAAGAGTAGTACAGCCAGCCCTTGAGTCCCTTGGCGTCGTCCAGCAGGAGCGTCGGCTGCCAGGCGAGCTGCTTGCCGAGCAGGGGGATGGTGTGGCACTTCAGCAGTTGCTGTCCCGGCTGGTTCGGCCAATGGATGCCGTCGTCCGAGAACGTCACGTAGATTCCGCTGCGGACGGGCTTCCCACTGATCTCCCGGTAGGCGTTGATGCAGTAGACCATGACGAACTTCCGCAGGGCCCGGGACCAGGTCACGTGCGGGAGGAACGCATCGGCCGACTGGTCCTTGGCGGTGACGACGACCGTGTCCCTGCCGCCGAGGCCCGGCTGGCCGAAGCCGCCTTCGTGGAACTTCTTCCAGGCGCGCGGATCCGCCGCTTCGCTGACGGGGCAGCGCGCCATGCAGATCTGCACCCCCCGGCCGCCCGCGCGGGAATGCGACGTGTAGTACGCATACAGATACTTCCCGTTCGGCTCGGCGAGCACGCTGAGTTCGCCGACGCCCTGGTCCGCGCGACCTTTGAGGTTCTTGGCGACGCTGCTGGTGAGGACGGCTCCGAGCTTGCGAAAGCTCTTTCCGTCGTCGTCGGAGACGGCCAGGCCGACGCTGCAGTAGAAGCCCGGAACACCCCGCCCGGCCGACGGCATCCCCTCGTGGTCCTCGGCATGGTAGAACGCCAGCAGGCCCGCCTTGCCCGCATCATACACGGCGTTGATCCCGGCGTAGCCGTTGTCGAACGCCCCCTTCTCGCCCGGTGCAAGCACGATATCGACCGACTTGAGCGACGCCATCGTCTCGCCCTCGAGCAGTACGGTCTTGACCCCCGCCGTCATCAACACACGCCAGCTCGGGCGGGTCTGCAGAAATGCGAGCCGCCCGTCGGGGAAGTACTTCAGTCCATACTGCCTGTCGTCGAGCAGGATCTTCCGCTCGCCCAGTCGTGCGATGATCTTTGCATCGCCCGTCGGCTTGCCGGCTGCGGGTAGCGTTCCACACGCCGCGGCGACAGCGCCAAGCCCGGCCGTTCGTAGAAAGGCGCGTCGCGAGGTGTGCATGGCGTGGTCCTGTCCGTCACTTCCGCGGCAGGGACTGCATCTGCTTCTGGAAGCGGAGTCGCTCGGGCGTGGGAAGCGTCATGTTCGTCGTCGCGCGGCGGTAGACGTCGCGGGCCTGGTCCGTCTTGCCCTGTTTCTCGTAGATCATGCCCAGCAGCCCGTAGGCGTCGCCCTGCGGCGGATTCGTGTCGATCAGCTTCGTCAGGACGCGGATCGCTCCGTTCACGTCGCCCGACTGGTTCAGGAAGAACGCCAGCGTGTAGGCGTACTTGGGCGAGGCGGGCCTCGCTTCGGCCGCCTTGCGGCAGAACTGAATCGCCTCGGGCATCCGGTCTCTGGACAGGAGGACGGCCAGGTTGTAGGCCGCCTCGGCGAATGTCGGGTCCGCTTTCAGCGCCGCGCGCAGATGCTTCTCCGCACGGACGGCCTCGCCCTTGCCGGCCAGCAGGAGGCCCAGGTTGAAGTTGACGGCTGCGTTGGTGGGAGCGGCTTGTGCGGCCTGGGACAGAAGCTGCTCGGCCCGGGACATCTTGCCCTGCTGCGCGTAGATCATGGACGCGTTGACCAGCGGCGGAATCGCATCCGGGCGAAGGCTCATCGACGTCTCATAGGATGCCAGCGCGCCGGTCACGTTGCCTCGCGTCGAGAGGTAGTTGCCCATGTTGTAGTGCGACGCCCAGTCGTCCGGCCTGCAAGACATCGACGCCACGAGTTCCTCCGTTGCACGCCCCAGGCGGTACTGGTCCTTCGGGGTCAGAAGATGGCGCGGGTATGCCGCCAACGCCGAAGCCGCCCGGATGCGGACGACGCGGTATTCGTCCTCCGTCGCCTTCAGCAGGGCATCGCGCGCTGCATCGGTGCGGCAGTCGGCCAGCGTCGTCGCCGCCGACGAGCGGATCAGCGGGGACGGATCGTTCATGGCCTGGAGCATGGTCGGCCACTTCCGCGCGTCGCGACAGTTCAGCAGCATACGGATCAGCCCGTTCGCGAAGATCTCCTCTCGCTTCGGGTCGGTGATGTAGGCGAGCATCGCGTCGAGCTTGCTCCAGTCCTGCTTGCGGGCGGCGTCGATGAGTTCCGCCCGCGCCAGCACCGGCGCCTGGAAGTCGCGTTTGCGCCACTTGCGGACCTGCCTGTCCAGCCAGGCCGCGTCGTGCTCGGGTTTGGTGTGGCAGATCTTGCAGGCGACGGGTGACTTGAAGCGGATCATCGTCGCCGGCGTCGGCGGGCGCATCGAATGGTCGGACCGCATCATCCCCGCGAATCGCGTGGTGGGCATGTGACAGGAGATGCACCGCCACGCGCCCTTGTCCGGCGGGTGGTTCGTGTGCTGCTGGGGATTCTGCACGTGTTCGGCGTGGCAGGGCAGGCAGGCGCGGTTGGCATTCTTGCCGGTGAAGCGATTCCGCCCGCTGGAGGTGTGGCAGTGCGTGCAGTTGAGCTGCCCCGACCGGGCGCACGGGCTGTGCCGCCACGACGTGAGCGTGTAGTTCTCGCCCAGGTCGCGCCCGTCGGGGTAGAAGTCGGGGTCTTCCAGCGTGACGAGATCGTAGTGGTCGAAGTACCGGTCGCCCGGGCGGAAGCTCAGCGTCAGGGGCATCATCTTGGCGTGGCAGGGCGAGCAGGTGTCGTTGTGCTGGTCGTGCGTGAACGTGCCGGTCTGGATGATCTTCAGGTCCAGCGGGGGCTCGCCTTCGGGGGCAGCCTCGCAGACGCGGACGTGTTCGGCGGCCGGTCCGTGACAGGTCTCGCAGTTGATGCCCGGCTCGGCCCAGACGGTGCGGTACGTGTCGGTCGTCGGGTCGTAGTTCGTGGCGAGCTGGCTGACGTGGCAACTGAAGCAGGACGTGTTGAACGTGAAGGCCGGGTCCGTCCAGGGCAGCGGGGAGTCGGGAGGCCCGCCCTCGACGTGGCGCAGGCCGCTGGCGGCCATGTCGTACCAACGCTTGTCGCGGACGTCGTAGGCGACGGGCAGCACCTGCAGGCGTCCCCGTTCCAGGGGCGTCAGGAAGTAGTACACGTTCTTGCCGCCCAGCACGTGCTCCATCGCGTAGGTCTTCTCGCCCTCGGGCCCCGGCTGCACGACGCGGCCGTCGCCGTCGGCGAACTCGGCGCGGTAGCGAATGCCGTCGACGACGATTTCCTCTTCCTGCGGGGTCAGGCTGGTTCGGGCGAACTCGGGCGTGAACGGCTGCATCGCCTTGCCGTGATGCGAATGCTCCCAGAGCTCGTAGAACTTCTCGTGGCAGGGGCGGCAGCTGGCGGTTCCGGCGTATTGCCCCGCGCGGTCGCCTTCCCGTTCCGGCTCGCCCGACGGCGCGGGGCGCCACCAGACGACCGCCGCCAGCGTCGCGGCGGTCGCGACGGCCATCAAGATGATTCCGAGTGTTCTCTTTCTCATGTCGAGCGTCCGCGCGATTCGCGAGTGCCCTGCATCATCGCAGGGGGGAGCGTGCAGTTCAAGTCTGCGGACGCGCGGGAGCGGGAGAAAAGCCCACGGAAAGCTTTCCGTGGGCATGACTGGGACTGGAGCGCGGGAGCGAGGTGGGGTAGAATGAGACCTTCCGATCACGGGTTCCGACGCGGATGCGTCAGAGGAGAGTTCGATGAGCGCAGGACGGAAGACACGAGTGGGGCGGCGGGATGTTCTCAAGGGCGCGGCCGCGGCGGGAGCGGCGATCGCATTTCCGACGGTGATCACGTCGTCGGCGCTGGGCGCGGGCGGACGTCCGCCGGCGAGCGAGCGCATCACCATGGGCACCATCGGCATTGGCGGGCGGGGCCGCTATGACATGGGCGCCTTCATGGAGGAGAGCGAGGTGCAGATGGTGGCCGTCTGCGACGTGCAGGGCAAGAAGCGGCAAGACGCCAAG
>CAZEJA010000198.1:0-6332 GCA_964512215.1 uncultured Planctomycetaceae bacterium | reverse complement strand
TCCCGGCGGGCCCGCGGCGGCTGGACCAGGGCCAGATCGTGCCCGACTTGCCGGAGACGAAACCCCAGTTGACGGCGCCGACGTTGTGCTTCTTGAGCACGGGCAGGCACGCCTGGACGGTGCTGCCGCCGCCGCGGTTCAGCCATTCGGTCATGAGGACCGGGCGCCCGTCCTTCTTGTACTCCAGGATGAGGCGTTCGAGCGCCGCGGGGGGACCGTAGTTATGGATGGAGTGCACGTCCGAGTTCGCCCGGTTGATCGCGATGTTCATCACCCCGACACTGCCGGCCGTGCAGGAACTGATCGGCTGCGACGGGTTCACCTCGCGGGCCCACACCCACGACGTGTGCACCAGCTTGTTCGACAACTCGCCGATGCTGCTCTTCGACCCGCCCGCGCCGGCCATGTTCCCGTCCTCGCCGTTGCCGCGCCCGGGCTCGTTGTACAGTTCCCACAGCAGCACGCGCTTGTCGTCCTTGAAGCGGCGGATGGTTTTCTGGACGTAGCCCTTCAGACGGGCGATTTCGGCGTTCGACGCCGTGCCGTACGCGAAACGCAGGGCCAGATCGCGCGCGGGGCTGTTCCGCCACCCCGAGTTGTGCCACCTCTTGACCGGCAGGGGCTGGGGGCCGAGCTTGGGCTCGGGATAGTGACAGTCGTCGAAGAAGACGAAAAACGGGCGGATGCCATGGCGGCCGCAGACCGTCAGGAACTGGTCCATCCGATCGTACAGCCCCTTCTCGTCGTCCGCCCAGACGAGGTCGTGGAGGTACACGCGGAGCGTGTTCATGCCGATCGCCTCGGCCCACCCCAATTCCTTGTCGATCGTCTTGAGGTCGAACGTCGACGCCTGCCACATGTCGATCTGGTTGATGGCGGTGGCGGGGTAGTAGTTGCACCCGACCAGCCAGGGCTGCTTCGCGTACCAGTCGTTGGCCCGCTTGGCCGGCCAGCGACCGGCGACGGGGGGATATTTCTCAGCCATGGTCTTCTGGATCTCCTGGGGGGTCGGTCGTTTCTTGCCCTTCTTCTGCCCCTGCAGCGGCCGGGCGAGGCAGACCATCGCAGCGATCGCGACCAGCGCAAGGCGGACGCAACTCGATCTCATCGTTCTCTCTCTCCTTGACATCTTCTTCGCACAGGCAGTCATCTTACTCCTCTCGGGTGGGGGCGTCTTTCGTGGGGGCCTTGAGGGTCGCGATGAGGTAATCCGTGGCGGTCTTGTGCTTCACGCCGGCAGCGCCGGGGTACACGAGATCGCAGCGGGTGCCGATCTCCTTGCAGCGCTCCTGGAGTTTCACGCCGAAGTTGGAGGTGTGGGTGGGGTCTTTCTGCGCCTTGCCGAGGGCGGGAGGAGCCTTGTAGAACAGCCAGACCGGCGGGTCATCCGCACTCACGAGTGCGTAGGGGGAATACTCGGCGATCCAGGGCAGGATGCTCTCACGCTCGGCAAGGAACTCCGCGAAGTTGGCTTTCCCGAAGGCATGGCCGCCGTAGCGGCTGTTGGGTGTCCACTCCTTCATCTGCTTGGGGTCGAGCGTGGTCTGGGCGCCATTGACGGCGGCGCACCACAGGCGGGTGGATTCCCGGGCGACGGGGTCCTTGCTCTTCGGATCGGCGAGGTCATCGTGAAAAGCCAGCCACAGGCTCGAGCAGGCGCCCGCCGAGCCGCCCGTCGCCCCGATGCGCTTCGTGTCGAGGTTCCACTCGGCCGCCTTGCTGCGGACGAACTGCAACGCACGGGCCGCATCGTGCAGCGGCGCCTTGACCGGCGGCTTGACGCCGTCCGCTTTGCCCTGACTGACATAGCGATAGTTGATCGCTGCGACGGAGATGCCGACGTCCAGCAGGGCCGCGGCATCCGCAAACCGGCTCAGGCGCTCCTTCGAGCCGCCCATCCACCCGCCACCGTGGATGACGAAGACGAGGGGCGTCGGCTTGTCCGACTGTGCTTTCCAGAAATCAAGGACCTGGCGCTCGTGCTTGCCGTAGCGGATGCCGGACAGCGTCGGCGTCGGAACGGATGCATCGTAGCGTTCGGGCTTCTTGGCTTTCCTGGCTCTCTTCGCCTGGCCGCCGTCTTGAGCAAAGGCGGGAGACGTGACGGCCATCAGGCCGACCAGGCAGCAGGCAGCCAGGGCGGTCAGGGCTCTTGTCTTCATACGGCACTCCTTCCTATCGGTGGCGCCCGGGTCTTCGCTCGCCGCGGCCGAGCCGGGCGCACTACCGGCGGATACCCCCGCCGGACCGAACAGCCTACCCTCTCGCGGCCCGAAACGACAGTAAACCCTGCGCACGTCTCTCTCAATATAGCGCAGGAGCGCAAACTCCCCGGTCGCCATGGCGACCGCTGTTTGCCGCCATGGCCTCGGCGAGCCCCGCGGAAAACACGCTTTTTTCGCCTTTCCCGGGGATATTCGCTCCGAAATCTGCGTATATGAATACGGAAAGCGATGCCCGGATTCCGCGAGGCCAACCCCGGATTCCATGGTACACTAGCGACGGAGGTCGAACATGTTCTACGCTCATCCGCTGAGGGGCAGGTTCGTTGGGACGTTTACGCTGGTTGTGTGCTTGCTGGGACTGGTGTGCGTGCCCCATCCCGCCCAGGCCGAGCAGAATATCCTCCTGATCATTGCCGACGATATGGGCATTGACGCCATGGGCCTGTATACCGCCGGTGACAAGGCCCCCACGCCGACGCTGGACAACCTGGCTACGGCCGGTGTTCGGTTCACGGACTGCTGGGCGAACCCCGTCTGCTCGCCCACGCGCGGGACGATCCTGACGGGCAAACACGGGTTTCAGACCGGCGTGGGCGCGCCCGGGCACGTGATCGACTCGGACGAGTTCTCTGTCGCCGACGCGCTGAACAATGCCGGCTATGCCACGGCCTGCATCGGCAAGTGGCATCTGGGCAGCGGGGCCAACAAACCGAACCAGCTGGGGTTCGACCATTACTCGGGCAATCTCGGCGGCGCGGTGAGCGACTTCTACAACTGGGACAAGACGGTCAACGGCACGACGACGACCGTCACCAACTACGCGACGAGTGAAAACGTTGACGACGCGCTTGCGTGGATCACCGCCCAGGGCAGCGGTCCCTGGTTCTGCTGGCTGGCCTTCAACGCGGTCCACACGCCGCTGCACGAGCCCCCCACCGCTTTGCACAGCTACGGCGACCTGCCGGGCACGCAGCAGCACATTAACAACAACCGCGAGTTGTACTTCAAGGCGATGCTCGAGGCGATGGACACCGAGATCGGGCGCCTGATCGCGGGGATCGATTCGACGGTGCTGGCCAATACGACGATCCTCTTTGTCGGGGACAACGGGACGGCGCGCAGGACCTACACCGGGGACGAACGCGGCTACAAGGGGACGATCTATCAGGGCGGCGTCCACGTGCCCTGTATCGTCGCCGGGGCAGCCGTCACCGGCGGGGGACGCACGCACGACGGGCTGATTCACGTCGTGGACTTCTTTGATACCATCCTCGAGCTGGCGGGCGTTGACCCCAACGAGGCCGTCTCACCGTCCATCCGTACGGATTCCCTGTCCTTCCTGGCCTACCTGGAAGATCCCGCCCAGGCCAACTTCCACACGTACGCCATGGCCGAGCGATTCCAGACGACCCCCGGCGCCAACGACGGCAAGACGATCCGCAATGCGGGGTACAAGCTGAACGCTTTCGACGACGGTACGGAAGAACTCTACGACATCATCAACGACCCCAACGAGACGACGGACCTGCTGGCCGGCTCGCTGAGCGGCGACGACGCGACGAACTACGACGCCTTGAGCGCGAGGCTGACGGCGTTGCTGACCGACTTCACCCCGCCGACCGTGACGGCCGTCACGCTCAACGGCGACCGGACCGTCAGCGACATCGAGCCCAGCGGCATCGGCGTGCAGACCATCGAAATCACGTTCAGCGAGGACGTGACGTTCACGGCGGCGGATGTGACGCTCCAGAAGGTCACGTTCCCCGGCGGGGCGGAAATGGTAGGCGACACGCTGACGCCGACGAGTGTCGCCGGCAGCGGGACGGATACGATGACGATCACGTTCGACAGCGCCTCGGTGGTCGATACGTGGGTGAAGGTGACGCTGAACGGCAATGCGATTGAGGACGCCGTGGGCAACAAGCTCGACGGCGAACCCGCAAGCGGCGGCAGTGGCAGGGGATACATCTATGACGCCTCGGACATGCCCACGGGCGACGGGACGGCCGGCGGGGACGGCGTGTTCTATGTGGGCAGCCTGCGGGGCGACCTGTACGGCGCGGACCTGTTCGAGCCCGACCCGGACGGTACGCTGACCGACCTGGACGTAGCCGGCTTCATCGCCGCCTACCAGTCCTTCAATCTCGATGCGGACTTCTACGGCAGTGACCTGTTCGACCCGACGCCCGACGGGAACCTGGACGACCTGGACGTCGCAGGCTTCATCGCGGTCTACCAGGCTGGCGCGTCGCTGGACGATCTGCCGGCGTCGATGAGCGGCGCTGCGGCCGCGACGCAATCCGCCGCGGTGCAGTCCGCCTCCCTGAAATCCGCCTCCCTGGAGGAACCCGAGGCGCAGGTGCAGGCCGCCGCCGCGGAGGAGGAGACCTCGACGGTGGAAGAGACGGAGGCCAAGCCCAAGCGACGGTCCCGGAAGTCCCGGAGGAACAGCCGGAAGAAGTAGCTCGTAGGGCGAGCAACTTGCTTGCTCGCGGAACGCCAGAAGAGATCTCGCGAGCAAACCAGTTGCTCGCCCTACGGGGGCCGCGTACGCTGGCGATCCAGAACCCATGACCGCCACCGCGAACTACCGATTCGGCGCACACCAGTTCCTCTGGAAGAGCCACTTCACCGATGACGACCTCGGCGTCCTCGACCGGGCACGCGAGCTGGGCTGCACGCTGTTCGAGGTCTCGCTGGGCGACGACGTCGCCTTCGACGGGCGGCGACTGAACGCCCACGCCGAGGCTCTGGGCGTGGAGCTGACCGTCGGCCCGGGCAACGTCTGGCCGATGGAGTGCGACATCTCCCACGACGACGCAGCCTGCCGGGAGCGGGGCATCGCGTGGCACGAGCAGATCCTCGAACGGGCAGCCGAGCTGGGGGCGACCGCCTACTGCGGGGCGATCTACAGCCACCCCGGCCGCGTCTGCCGACGCGAACCCCCCGCCGACGAACTGCCCCGGGCGGCCGAGAACCTGCACCGCCTCGCCGCCCGCGCCGCCGCGCTGGGCATCCGCCTGGTGATCGAGCCGATGAGCCGCTTCCGCAACCACCTGGTCAACACCGCCGGGCAGATCATGCACCTGACCGAGTTGGCCGACCACCCGAACCTGCTGGTCAACCTCGACACCTACCACATGATCACCGAGCACCGCGACTATGCCGCAGCCATTCGCTGTGCCCTGCCTCGCCTCTGGGGCCTTCACGCGTGCGAGAACGACCGCGGCGTCCCCGGCGGCGGCCTCGTCCCCTGGCCGGCCGTCTTCGCCGCCCTCCGCGATGCCACGCCCCCGGTCCGCCTCATGCTCGAAACCTACCGCACCGGCCCGGAAGGCTTCGCCCACGCCCGCGGCATCTTCCAAAACCTCTGCCCCCACCCCGAGGAGTTCATCCAGCAGGGCCTGACCTTCCTCACCCATCAGATCCAGGCTGCGGAGGGATAGTCCGACGCTCAGGGGTATCGCGAACGTGGTGCCTCTCGGATTGCCTTGGCTGCGGGGGAACCAATCTGCCGTACGAGCGTCTATGGATGTGGAAACGCCATGATGCCGGCAAGGCCGGCGGGAGGAGGTAGAACATGAGAAGCGTGACATTGCTCGCCCTGCTGTCAGGGCTCTGGATTGTCGGCCCTGATGCCGGGACGCCCGCGCCGGCGCGCCCGATCCGGGCAACGCTGGAATTGACGGACGGGTCCGTCGTCTACGGGACGCCGCTGTCGACGTCGCTGCCGATCTTCGCGGACGGCTCCCGGCAGGACGTCTGCCTGCGCCGCGTGCGGTCGCTGCGGTTCCACGAGGACCACGAGACCGCCACGGTGACGACCTGGGACGGAGACGAGCTGACCGGCGTGCCGGCCTTGGAGAAGATGCGCATTCGCACCGCGCTGGGCGAGGTGGTCATTCCCAGCGCGGCGACGCGGCGCGTGTCGTTTTCCCTGGGCGGCATCCCCCTGGCCGAGCGGGAGTACAGGCAGGCCTCCGGTTGGTCTTGTCCGCCCCTGCCGGAGCATCGCAAGCCCCGGAGAATCCTCGGTGTCGAGCGGGCCCCCTCGGAGTTCCTCTACGCGCACGCGTCCAGCCGGGTCGTGTATGAGTTCGACGCCCC
>CAZEJA010000197.1:0-6341 GCA_964512215.1 uncultured Planctomycetaceae bacterium | reverse complement strand
ATTCGTTGATACACCACTCCTTACCGCTTAACTTAGGACCATTGGGGACAGTCCCACACAGCGGGACAGTCCCCATTTTGCTCCCATTCTGCTGCCCTCTGCGTTCTCTGCGTCTCTGCGGCCCAGCCCGGTCAACTCGGTTTCTCCAGAGCCCGGGACAGGTTCAGGAGTTCGTCGACCATGTCGTTGTCGCGGGCGACGCGGGGGATCTTGGTCTGCCCGCCGAGGCGATTGTGGCGTCGGGTCCATTCGTAGAACGTGCCCGGGGCGAGAGCGACGCCCTGCGGCGGGGCGATGGCGAAGTCGTTGGTGCGGTACTTCGCGTAGTCCGCGTTGATCTGCTGGAGGTGAGCGTCGACGCGTTGCAGCATGTCCGCGAGCGCCGGGGCGTCGCCCTCGAACTCGATCAGCCAGCGGTGCCCCCCTTGCGGCGCGTCGGCCGACAGGGGCAGGGGAGCGACGGTGAAGTCGCGAACGGCCGCCCCGAGGGCCCGCCCGCCCGCGGCGACGGCGGCGTCGAGTTCCTGGCGGATCACGTGCTCGCCGAAGACGTTCAGCGCCAGGCGCGTGCGCCCCGCGACGACGATTTTCGGCGGGTCCAGCGACGTGAAGCGGACGATGTCGCCCACGTCGTAGGCCCAGCAGCCCGAAACCGTGCTCAGCAGCAGGGCGTAGTCCACGCCGACCTCGACGTCGCGAAGCGTCAGGCGCGTCGGGTGTTCGGCGTGGAGTTCCGCGACGGGGACGAACTCGTAGAAGGCTCCCGCGTCGAGCACGAGCTGCATCGCCTCGTCGCCCTGCTCGCTCTGGATGGCGTTCATGCCGCCTTCCGACGACGAGTACGTGCCCACGCTGATCACGCCGTCGCCGAACAGCGCGGCGAACTGCTCGCGGTACGGCTCGATGCCTGTCCCGAAGTACATGAAGACGCGCAGCTCCGGCCAGATCTCGGAGACAGTGTTGACGCGGCGGTCTTCGCGGGCGACGTCGATCAGCCGTCGCAGGAGGATCAGCGACCACATCGGCAGCCCCGCGATCGCTCGGACGGGGCTGTCCTGGTAGCGGCGGCAGACCGTCTCGACCTTCTCCTCCCAGTCGCCCATGCCCGCGACGCTCCGCTCGGGCAGGCGGTGCAGCCACGCCACGCGCGGCAGGTGGGCGGCCATGATGCCGCTGGAGTCGCCCTGCCAGCACGCGCCGTTGCGCTTCAGGTGTGTTGAGCCGCCCAGGTAGAGCGTCCGCCCCGCGCCGGTGTCCAGCCCGGGCGCCTGGCGCTCGCAGAGGCCCAGCAGTTGGGCGCCCGCGCGCATGTTGGCGCGGACGGTGTCGCGGGAGACGGGCAGAAGCTTCACGTTGCCCGTCGTGGTGCCTGAGGACTGGGCGAAATACCGGATCCGCCCGGGCCAGCTCAGGTTCCCCTCCCCCGTCAACGACCGCTCCCACAGCGGGGCCATGTCCTCGTAGCGTGTGACGGGGACGGCCTGCTGGAAGTCTTCAACGGTTCGGATCGCGGCGTAGCTGTGCTCGCGTCCCCATTCGGTGCCCGCGGCGCGGCGGACGAGGTCCAGCAGCAGACGCTCCTGCGTGCCCGCGGGGTCGCGCAGCGCATCGGCCATCTGGTGCAGTCCTCGACGTACCATCCGGCGAATGACCCAACTGGCAATGGACATGGCGTTCTCTGTCGTCGTGCGCTGGTTCGACCAGAGATTACCGCGCCGCGGCGTCCGTGCAAACCCGCCAGTTCGACCGATGGGTCTGACGGGCAGGGAGCTACTTGCTCCCGCTCAGGCATACCACGCTGCCGTCGGCCAGCGCGACGTACAGCTTCCCGTACGCCGCGGCCATGCCGTCGTAGATCGGCACGGAAGGCAGCTTGCACTCGGAGAGCTTCTCGCCCGTCTTGGCCGAGACGGCCCACAATGCACTGCCCTTGGCGCCCCGCAGCGCCTTCAACTGGGCCTCGGCGCTCTGGACGGTCTTGGGCTCGTAGATGTTCTTCCAGGCCGCCTCCTCGTCCAGCAGGTCCGGCGGGCCGGCGATGAAGAGGGTCCGGTCCGCCAGGGCCATCGCGGTGACCGTCAGCGGGACCTCCTTCGACCAGTCGTAGGTCAGGTACTTCGTCCCGCTCGTATACCCGGCCTTCTTCTTGCCGTCCTTCTTGTTCAGCGGCGGCTTCTTGGCGATGCGGAAGAGGTGGTAATCCAGCGGCGTCGACCACCGGAAGTAGGTCTGCTTTCGCCCGTAGCCCAGCACCGAATCGCCCCGGTGGACGAGTACGCGCCCGGCGGGAACGACGCGGCCCTGCAGGTACCACGAACTCCACCCGGACTGGAAGCGCGAGCCGTACAGCCAGTACGTCCGGTGGAACCACGAATCGTCCTGGAAGCCGGTCGGTGTGAAGAGGTGGAGGACATCGTCCTCCTTGTCCTTGAGGGCCTCGGCGGGAACGGGTGTGCCCTTGAAGTCCAACACCTGCTCGTGCATGAACAGGTACTGGTCGTTGGCCGAGAGGATGTCGGTCAGCGCCACGGGCATCGACAGGCCCTTGGCGAAGGCGTGGAGTTCCTTGCCGGTGGCGTCGTCGGTCTCGTCCAGGAGTTTCTCGCTGACGAGTCGCCCGGTCTTGACGTCCAGCACGAAGAGCAGGATGCCGCCGTCCAGGAACCGCTGCCGGCCGGCCGTGCAGTAGGCCCTCCCGTCCCGCACCAGCACGCTGCCGTGGACGGGCCAGGGCGATTCCAACTGGGACTTCGCCATCATCTGGCGCCGCTGGGGGGCGGCGCGATATCGCCAGGCCACCTGACCGTCATCAGAGGTCAGGCAGGTGACGTACCCGTCGGCCGAGCCGAACACGACCAGACCCCCGGTGCAGGACGGCGGGGAGTCGATCCGACCGCCGGCGGTGTACTGCCAGCACGCCTTGCCGTTTCCGGCGTCGATTGCGTGCAGCGTGTGGGCGTCGACAGCAGCGACGAACAGCTTGCCGTCGGCGGCGACAAGCCGGCTGAGCTTCCCCCCGAGCTTCGCTCGCCAGAGGGGCTTGACCTTCGACGCAACGGCGTGCGCCGTGCTGCCGCTTCGGGCGATGTCGTTTCGGTACTGCGGCCAGGAGGCTACGTCCACCGCCGCCTTGGGCGCCCTGCCGTAGGCCGGGCCCTTCTCGAGGCGCTGAGTGGGGGAGGCCTTCTCTTCCTGGTACGTCACGCCCCCCGCCGGCGCCAGGGCGTTGAAGTACGACAACTTGGCCGACAGGTAGCATCCGCATGGATGCGGCGGGGCGTACGTCAAGCCGTTGGCGGGAATGACCCCCAACGCACAGGCCCCGCGCACCCAGTGATTGACGTCCCAGTGCTCCTTGCGGAAGTCCACGAACTCGATCCCCGTCCGCGAGGCCAGGATGTAGTTCACCGTCGCCCGCCCGCGATGGCAGCGATGGTGGAAGAACGGAACCTTGACGTCCGCCGCGAACTCGCGGACGAGTTCTCCGGTGTGCAGGTTGCGCCCGAAGAACACCCCCTTGCTGCGTCCGCTGGCGGTTTCCCCGTACCAGACGAGGTCGTCGATGACGAAGATATCCTGTGCCGAATGGTGTCCCGTCCCCGGTTGGGGCGCCGTCCACAGGGCCTTGCCGTCCTTGGCCGACAAGGCCGTCACGTCGCCCTTTTGCGCGGAGTAGAGCACCACGTCCCTGTGAAGCACCAGCGTGCCGCCCCGCCCGAAGTTGAAGATGCGGTTGGCGTGAATCTCCTTGGATTTCCACCGCTCCTTGCCGGTCCGCCGGTCCAGGCAGACCACCTTCTCGTTATCGTGGAAGACCACGTTCTGCGCATCGACCGTCAAGGTCAGGGTCGACACCATCGTATCGTGCGTCCACAGGACCTTGCCCGTCTCCGCGGCGATCGCGGTGATGGACCGCGGCCCCTTCGCGTATCCGCTGTCCTTGGAGTAGATGCGATTGCGTTCCGGCACGGGTTGATCCAGTTGACGCACGTATTGCGGGAAGGCCGGGGCCTTCTTGCCGACCACCGCCAGCAGCACGCCTTCGGACAAGACGAACTCCAACGTCCCTGCCGTCTCGGGATACTCGCGGATCGTCTTGCCCGTGCCCGCATTCAGGGCGCTGATCGGCGCGTTGAGCCCGACCGTCGCGTACAGCGTGTCGGCCGTCGCGACCAGCCGATGCCCCAGGATGGACGGGCCGTTCTTCATCGGGAAGTAGCGGCTGAACCAGTCGGCGATCGGACGCTTCCAGAGCGTCACGCCGTTGTGGGCGTCCTTGGCGGTGAGCTGCCAGTCCGACGGCAGCAGCAGCGTGGCCCCCGAGCCCTCGTCGATGATCGAGAACACGCGTCCCCCGGCCGAGACGACGGCGCTGACGCTGCTCATGTGCTCGTGCTGCCGCCCGTAGCGCGGGCCGGCGAACCACTGCAGGTGCTTGATCGGGCCGACGACGCGATCCTGTGAGACCGCGTTGCCCGTCGGGTTGTGCAGGCAGTGCGTCCAGTCGTCGATCTCCGACGGGCGGGGCTTGACAAGCTTCGTCCAGCCCGCGGCCGTTCGGACGTAGGCGATCCCGTTGGGCACGAGCACGCGGAGCATCTCCTCCCGGGCGACCGCGTCCGCCTGCTCGACCAGCAGGACGTTGACGAGGCCGTCGTTGTACGGCAGGGACGCCCCCGTCCACCGTTGCACTGTCACCCGGCCGTTGAGCCCCTTGGACACGAAGCGTCGCCGCGCCGCGGCTACGTTGGCCGGCGAGCGGTCCAGCCCCTGGACCACGCACTTGCCGTTCGCCGCCAACGACGCAGTCGCCGCCCCCTCGCCGCAGCCGACGTGAACGATCAACCCGCCCTTGACGCCCGAAGCCTTCAGAAGCTGCTCGGGCGTCTGCGCCGCCTGTGCGACATCAAAAACCGACAGAACAGCCGCGACGACCGCAGTCGTAAGCGCAAGGCGAGCAACGGCGGAGCGTGACACGCGATGAACGAGGGGGGGGACCATGTTCTTCTCTCCTGGCCGAAGCCGGTTGCAGTGAATCGGGACGGTCGCGCCCCGCAGGATGCAGCGGGCGACCGTCTCGTAGTCCCCCCATTGTCACGATTCAACTGCCCCGTGTCAAAGAGGTCCGCCACGCGTCGAGTCCCCCAATCGGAAATCGACAATCGGCAATGGCCGCCCCTTCACTCGATCGCTTCGGCCTCATCGACAATGATGTCTTCTCCGATGTCGCGCGTGCGCTTGACCCACCAGCGGACGCTGGGGGCGTACCACCAGGTGATGGTGGAAGAGACCTTCCGGGTGCGCCCGAACATGCTCATCTCCATCGTCTCCTCGAAGCGGATCGCGACGGTGTCGAAGACGCCCGCGGGGACGACGACCTTCTCGCGGGCGACCACGCCGCCGGTCCACGTGATGGTCCCGAAGGGGATGCGGTCGCCGGGCTTCTTGCACCCGAGGAACTGGGCCTGCGGGGTCAGGGGGTCCGGGCCGATGTAGGTGAGCTTCGCGCTGCCCGTGCCCTTCGTGCCGGGCTTGAGCGGCCAGAGCGCATCCAGCGGCGCCGGGTCATTCTCGATCGTGAGCAACTCCCCCGTGTTGCCCATCGGGAAGACGGTCGGCCACATCGTGCGGTAGTAGTCGAGCGTCTCGGCGGGGGGTTTGTTGCGGTTGATGTCCGGATGCTTGTTGTAGGGTCGGACGGTGGTCGCGCCGTCCTTGTGGGCGATGACCGCCCGGACCACGAGGGCCTTGCGCTTGGGCATCGGCACGCGCTTCTTCTTGAACCACCCAGCCAGGGCGCCGATGGCCTCCTCCATCTCGTCCTTCTTCGCCTGCTTGACCTGAAGCGTCTGCAGGTAGGTGACCTTCAGACCTTTCTTCGGGGCCTCGTAGGCGATGGGATCGGCGGCGTTGCCGGCCGCCTTGGTGGACTCGACGAGTTTCTTCAGGTCGCGGTCCGGGCCGTCCAGATTGGGGTCCAGCGTCATCGCGACGGCGTAGTCGTGCAGGGCCTTGGCGGGCTTCTCGGTCAGATCGTACGCCGAGCCGCGCACGTAGTAGGCGCCGGCGTAGTACGGGTCGAGCGCCAACGCCCCGTCGCAATCCCTGATCGCCTTGTCGTAGTCTTTGCGGCGCACGTGCAGGCGGGCCCGGCCGCTGTAGGCGTCGAAGTACCGCGGGCTCAATTCCAGCGCCTTGTCGTAGTCCGTCAGGGCCTCGTCGTATTTCCGCAGCCTCACGCGCGTCCGCCCGCGCACGTACCAGCTCCAGGCGTAGCGCGGGTCCAGCTTCAAGGCCGTCGTGAGTTCCGCCTCGGCCTCGGTGTACTTCCCGTCGGCCAG
>CAZEJA010000196.1:0-6349 GCA_964512215.1 uncultured Planctomycetaceae bacterium | reverse complement strand
GCCAGGTGATACGGCGCGAGGGCAATACCGATGTGCTTCGACGGCGCCAGCTCCGCCAGCCACTTCATCGAATCCGGCGACTCGATCAGGTTGTTCCCGTGATTCTCCACGCCGATGACGACGCCATGCTTCTCGGCGGCTGCGATGTGCGGCTTCATCTGCTCGGCGAAGGCGCCGACCGCCTTCTTCAGCGCATCGCCCGTCAGCTTCCTCGGGCCCCTGCCCCCGCAGATCAGGATCGATCCGCCGAGCTTCTGCGCGACGCCCATCTCCTTCTGCAGGCCGAACGGACCGAGGTCGTAGCGCGTCAGCATGCCGAGCTTCACACCGTGCTTGGCCAGCAGCGCCGCGAAGGCGTCGTGGCCCATTTCCTCCATCTGCTCGCGCTGGTTGCCATGCTTCCGCGGCCAGATGTCGATGTGCCTCGCCCCCGCCTTGCGGACCTCGGGCAGGATGTCCGCCAGCGGCAGTTCCCCGTACATGCACGACGCGACGATGTAGTTCAGGCGGAAGGCCTTCTTCCTGGCCCCAAGCAGCGTGCCGCCGCTCACCGCCGCCGCACCGAGGGCAGCGTTCCTGCAGAATCGACGCCGGTCCATGATCTCTATGCTCATGTGTCCACTCCTCGCGCCGCTACCCCACCTTACCAGCTCTCCCGAGTGAGAACCAGAATGCTCGCCTCTCCTCGCCTCCTGTTCAAGGGCGATCTTGAGGCGAAGTCCTCGGGTCACTTGTCGGCTGCGTGTCCAGGCTGTCGCTTGCCCCGTCCGGGGCGTTTGGTGACGGTGTCGCCGAGGTCGTCGCGTGCCCGTTCCGCGACGGACAACAATTGCTTGACGATCTGCGGGTGTTTGGCGGCGAGATTGGTTCTCTCGCCGACGTCCGTCGCCAGGTCGTAGAGCGCCAGGTCCCGCCGCACGCTCGTCACGGCTCCCCGGGCTCCCCCCCTGCCGATCTTCTCCGGATCGGGGGCTTGTGAATCGACGTGAGGCAACCGCAGTTTCCACTGCCCACTCCGGACGGCATGCAACTCGTTCTGCCAGTAGTAGTAGAACGCGTCGGTCGGCGATTCTGCGCCGCCGCGGCCCCACATCAGCGGCCGAATGTCCTGCCCGTCGATCGGACGTGTCGGGGGTTTCCCGCCGGCCAGCAGGACCACGGTCGGCAGGATATCCATCGCCGTGACCAGGTCGCGGCAAACCGTGCCCCGCGGGATGCGCTTGGGCCACCGCATCACGCACGGCACGCGCACGCCTCCCTCGAACAGTTGCTTCTTGCCCCCCCGCAACGGGCCCGCTGAACCGCCATGGTCCCCAAAGATCAGCCAGGGGCCGTTGTCGGACGTGTAGATCACCAGGGTCCGTTCATCCAATCCGTGCTGCTTGACGGCCCGCAAGACCTGGCCGACCGACCAGTCGATCTCCTCGATCACGTCGCCGTACAGCCCACGTCGCGTGCGGCCCCGGAATGCTTCGGAGGCGAACAGCGGCGTATGCGGCATGTTGTAGGGGATGTACAGGAAGAATGGCCGATCCTTGTTTCGACCGATGAAATCCACCGCGCGCTGGGTATATCGGGCGGTCAATTGCGACTGGTCCGGGTTGACTTCGACCAACCGTCGACCGTCCATCAGTTCCACCCCCGCCTTGCCCTGCCGGCGTGCCTCCAGGCTCGGCCGCCCCTTGCCCATGTCGTTGGAGCCAACGGTGCCCAGCCATTCGTCGAACCCATGTTCCAGCGGATTGAACTTCGGGGGGGTGCCCAGGTGCCACTTGCCGAAGATGGCTGTGGCATACCCGCGCTCCTTGAGGATCTCCGGCAGCAGCTTCTCATCGGCGTGGATGCCGATCTTGCTGTTGGCACTGATGACGCCCGGGACGCCGACGCGCTGCGGATAGCAGCCGGTCAGCAGCGCGGCCCGGGAGGCCGAACAGACCGAGGCGGCCACGTAGAAATCGGTGAAACGCATGCCCTCGGCGGCCATGCGATCCAGATTGGGGGTGGTGAACCCTTTGGCCCCGTAGCAGCCCAGGTCCGCGTAGCCTTGGTCGTCGGCCAGGAAGATCACGACATTAGGCCGTGTCGCGGGCTGTGCCGCAGTCGCGAACAGCCCCAGCAGGAATACGCCGCCCAAGACCCTCCGCAGTTCGAGACCTCTGCTTCGCGCCACGTCCATCTGTACGATCGCCTCCAAGCCAGCGGTCCCCGGCAGAACTCTCCCCGACGATACCGTCGGGCCCAGGGCGGCATGCAGTGTACCGCAAACGCCCGGCCGCCAGAAGAACGGGGGGCGAAACGTTTTTTTCTGGAATACTGGACAGCCACCCGCCTTTCGGGTCGTCTATAGCGGGTAAGGTGACGTATTCCGCCCCGGCTTTCGCTTTGCGCGGAGGCCGGGCTTCTGAGACAAGGAGATTCTCGTATGTCCGCTTCGATTCTGCTTCGATCCCGCTCTGCGCGACGTCTCGCTGTCTGCGGGCTCGCCGCGCTGCTGGCGTGTGGCTCGTTGGCCTGCAACATGGACGTCCGCGTCTCGACGTCGAAGATGCAGCCGGAGATCGCCCGCGCGGTCGAGAACGTCTATCCCGCGCTGGTGCGGATCTACGTGGTCATGAACCAGCCCTCCGGCGGGAGGATGCGCAAGCTCAGCGGCAGCGGCAGCGGCGCCATCATCAGCCCGGACGGGTACGTCGTGACGAACCATCACGTCGCGGGCAAAGCCAAACGCATCGTCTGCAGCCTGGCCGACTTCGAGGAAATCGACGCCGAACTGGTCGGTACGGATGCCCTGGCGGACATCGCGGTGCTCAAGCTGAACCTCAAGCACCGCAAGGACCCCTCCAAGCCCCTGCCCGTCGCCACCTGGGGCGACTCGGACAAGGTCCGCGTCGGCGACGTGGTCTTCGCGATGGGCTCCCCGGCGGCCGTCTCGCAGTCGGTCACCCGCGGCATCGTAAGCAACACGCAGCTCATCCTGCCGCGGATGATGGCGGGCCTGTTCCGCCTCGACGGTGAGAGCACGGGCTCGATCGTGCGGTGGCTGGCGCACGACGCGGTGATCTTCGGCGGCAACAGCGGCGGGCCGCTCGTGAACACGGCCGGCGAGATCATCGGCATCAACGAGATCGGGCTCGGCTCGCTGGGCGGGGCGATTCCGGGCAACCTCGCGCGCAGCGTGGCCGAGCAGATCATCGAAACCGGGCACGTCAAGCGAAGCTGGACGGGCATGGAGGTCCAGCCGCGACTCAAGAGCGGCAAGGAAGACGCCGGCACGCTGGTCGCGGGCGTCATCAAGGGCTCTCCCGCCGCCAAGGCGGGCATCCTCGCCGGCGACGTGGTGACGCACTTCGACGGCGCCGCGGTCGACTGCGACGTCGCCGAGCAGCTTCCCCTGTTCAACCAGCTCGTGCTGGGCACGCCGATCGGCAAGACGGTGGAGGTCCAACTCCTGCGGGCGGGCAAGCCGCACACGCTGAAGCTGACCACCATCGCCCGCGAGCCCGCGCTGCCGAAGCCCGTGGAACTCAAGACCTGGGGCATCACGGCGAGGAACCTGTCGCGGATGATGGCGCTGGAACGGCGTCGGAAGGATCAGGACGGTGTGCTGATCGGCTCGATCCGCGCGGGCGGGCCCTGCGGACAGGCCAAGCCCGCCATCGGCGGCGGCGACGTCATCCGCAAGATCAACGGCAAGCCCGTCAAGGACCTCGACGCCTTGCGGAAGCTGACGGCCGAGGCGACGAAGGGCTCCGACAAGCCGGTCGAGGTGCTGGTGGACTTCGATCGGGGCACGCGGAAGCTGATGACGGTGGTGAAGGTCGGCAAGGAAACCAAGCCCGACAAGCCCGCCCGCGCCCGCAAGCCCTGGCCCGCCGCCGCGACGCAGGTGCTCACCAAAGACCTGGCGACCGCGCTGGGCCTGAAGGGCAAGACGGGCGTGCGGGTCACGCAGGTCTACCCCGACCGGGCCGCCGCCAAGGCGGGGCTCAAGGTCGGCGACGTCATTCTCGACGTGGACGGGACCGAAGTGGAGGCGTCGCAGCCAAGCGACAGCGACGTCTTCGAGACGATGATCCGCCAGTACGACATCGGCGCCCAGGTCGCGCTGGGCGTGGTGCGCGGCAAGGAGCGGATGAAGGTCACCATGACGCTGGAGGCCCCGCCGACGCCGTCCGACCGCCTGCCGAAGTACGAGGACGAGGACTTCGAGTTCACGGCGAGGAATATGTCGGCGATGGACCGCATCCGGAAAAAGGAAGACGCGTCGCTCCGCGGCGTGCTGATTCAGAACGTCGAGTCGGGCGGCTGGGCTGCGTTCGGCGGGCTTAGCGGCGGCGACGTGCTGATCTCCGTCGCGGGACAGCCCACGGGCGACGTCGGCGCCCTCGAGAAGGTGCTGGCGCAGGTCAAGGAAGACCGCCCGCGGCGGATTGTGTTCTTCATCAAGCGCGGCATTCACACGACCTACAAGGAAATCGAGCCGGACTGGCAAGCCCTGGAGCGGTGAGCAGGCCGGACGCAAACAGAGCGAGGGCAACTCCCCGCTCGGGAAAGGACGTACGAGATGAGCAAGCGCGCGTGGGTAATGGTTCTGTGTGTGGCGGTGATGTCGGCCGGGGGCCCGGCCGTCGCGGACGACGCGGTGGACGCGGCCAAGGATATCGAGAGCGCGTACGGCAAGGCCGTCGTGCACGTGGAAGCCGTCCTGACGATCACGATGGACGGGCCGCTGGCGGCCATGGTGGGCGGCGGCGACCAGGAACAGAAGATCGAGGTCGTCGGAACCGTGGTCGACCCGTCGGGCCTGATCGTCGTGTCCAACACGAACCTCGATCCGACCAGTGCGATGGGCAAGATCGAGATCAACGCCGGCGGGCAGCAGATGTCGATGACGCTCAAGGGCGAGGTCGGAGAGGTCAAGATCCGCCTGGCCGACGGCACGGAAATCCCCGCCCGGGTGGTCCTGAAGGACGAGGACCTCGACCTGGCCTTCATCGCGCCGAAAGACAAGCTCGACAGGAAGACCCGCAACGCCCTGCAAAGCGTCGAACTCGACGAGCCGGCCGACAAGGCCGACAAGCTCGACCAGACGATTACACTGGGGCGTCTGGGCAAGGACATGAACCGCGAAGGGACGGTCGGGCTCTCCCGGATCAAGGCCGTCGTCACCAAGCCGCGCCGGTTCTACATTCTGGGCGGCACGCAGCCGGGCGCGCCGGTGTTCGACACGAAGGGCAAGCTGCTGGGCATCAGCCTGTTCCGCAAGAAGCCCGGCGGCAGCGGTCGAGCGAATCTCGGCGCGATCATGGGCGGCGGAGGCCTGGGCGTCTCGGGCACCCCCATCACGCTGCCGACCGCCAACGTCCAACGCGTCGCCGAGCAGGCCAAGGAAGAAATGGCCAAGCCCGCCGCGGACAAAGAATGAACCGGAGCGACACTCCGCTTGGAAAGGACGAGGCATGAGCAAGCGTATCGTATCGACCGTGTTGTGCATCGCGGTCCTGGGCGTCTGCGGCGCCCCCGCGCCGGCCGCGGATGAAGTCAAAGCCGCGAAGAAGGTAATGGCGGACTACGGCAAGGCGGTCATCCGCATCGAGGGCGTCCTCACCCTCTCAGTGGACGGACCCGTCGCCGCTCCCGACCAGGAGAAGAAGATCGACATCGTCGGGACCGTCGTGGACCCGTCGGGCCTGACGGTGGTCTCCCTGACCACGCTGGACCCGACGGCCGCCGTGGGCAAGATCAATGCGCGCGTCAACGGGCAGGTCGTGGCGATGAGCATCAAGGGCGAGGTCTCCGACGCCAAGTTCCGCCTCGCCGACGGGACGGAAGTCCCCGCGCGCGTCCTGCTCAAGGACGAGGACCTCGACCTGGCCTTCCTCGCCCCGAAAGAGCCGCTCGACGACACCGCCAAGGAGGCGATCCAGAGCGTCGACCTCACCAACGCCGCCGGGAAGGCCGACCCGCTGGTGCGGACGATTTCGCTGGGGCGCCTCAACAAGGCCCTGAACCGCGAGTTGAGGGTCACGCTGGGTCGCGTCACCTCCGTGATCACCAAGCCGCGGACGTTCTACATCGTGTCGCAGACCCAGCCCGGGTCGCCCGTATTCGACACGAGCGGCGCGCTGATGGGCGTCACCGTGTTCCGGAAGAAGCCCGGCGGGGGAGCGGCGCGGGGCGGCGGCATCAGCCTCAGCGTCGGCGGCACGCCCGTGACCCTTCCCAGCGCCGACGTAAAGAAGGGCGCCGACCAGGCGATCGAAGAGATGAACAGGAAGTCCGGCGACAAGGACAAGGACGACGACGCCTCGTAGTTCCCACCGGCACATTCCAACACGCACCGCCGCGG
>CAZEJA010000195.1:0-6362 GCA_964512215.1 uncultured Planctomycetaceae bacterium | reverse complement strand
GGGCTCGTACACGCTGAGCCTGAACTCCACGTCCGTGCCGCGGCGGATGTCCGCGAAGGTCATGTCCTCGGGCATGCGGTCGCCGCAGACGTCGCGGTTCCAGTCCCACTGGTTGACCAGCACGACCCGGGCGGCGACGTGCTCGCGGTTGAAGTAGTCGAACATCTCGCCCAGCACTTCCTCGCCGCCGCACAGGTCCGGATAGCCCACCTCGTGGGCGACGGGCCAGTTGTAGACGCGCTCCATCTGGCGGATGTCCTGGCTGCGCCGCTGCCCCCCGAGCGTGCCGAGCAGGAAGTAGACCGCCGTCTCGCCCCGCTCGACGAGCAGGGGCTCCATCTCGTGCAGCACGCGGAGGTCGCGCCACAGGCCCTTGCTCAGCACCGGGCGGCAGACGTGCGAAAAGATCCACGTCGGCGCCGTACCGAACAGGTGGGCGGCGTACTGCTGCATCCGCGCGCGGCTGGCGTGCTTGGCGTCCAGGTCCAGCGGCTCGGCCGGGATGCCGTTGTAGACGAGATCGATGTCCATCGTCAGGAAGTGGCGGTCGAGGAAGCGCAGTTCCTGCTCGATGTAGTCGCCCACCGCGAAGACGTGGTCGCAGTAGCGCCCGGCCTTGACCAGCGGGTGCTTGAAGTTGCCCGCGAGGTCGTCGGGGAAGACCGTCTCCAGCGTCCGCCCTTCCTTCGAGGCCGCCTCCATGACGTTGTAGAACATCGTGTCGTGCCCGGGCGTCTTCTCGACGATGGGGCGCACCGAGGCGACCTCGTGAGCGTAGAAGACCGTCCGCGTGCGGGACGAGCCCGACAGGACGGCCTTCAACGCCGTGGGCATGCCCATGTACTCGTGCGAGAGGATCACCACCTGCTCGTCCGCGTCGTCGCAGCCGATGGCCTGGAGCGCCTCCATGCCGGGCTCGGCGAGGCGGACGTACTGCTCGTATTCCCAGACGTCCTCGTAGGGCATGGAGGGGACGGCGAACTTCTTGAACAGTTCGGCCTTGAACAGGTTCAGGCGCGGCTGGTTCGCGTGGAACACGTCGAGCAGCAGGACTTCGACGTTGGCGAGTTTCCCGTTGCAGGGCTCATCGATCTGCCGCGTGCCGTAGATGACGCCCACGTCGTACGTCCGCTCGATCGGGTGGAACTTCTCGTGCCACGGCGAGGTGACCACGGCGTCGACGGTGCTGTACAGCACCTCGCCCCCTTCGCCCAGGCGCTGGGCCGCCGGGCGGTCGGTCGACAGCAGCGGGCCGAGCAGAATGGTGCGCGACACCGTCTCGGCGTAGGCATCCGCCGTCGTCAGCCCGGCGATCACCGCGCCGATGCCCCCGATCTTCTCCACCGCCTCATGCGTCACGTGCACTACGATCATCGCTGCTCCTGCAGAATCCATTCGGCATTGCAGCCCCAGTATATCGCGGCCACAGCCCCTGTCATTCCTGAAACGCCCGACAACGGAAATATCCTTCCGCTCCAGCCCGTCCGGGGGTACGCTCCCGGGACGACCGAAGTAGAATGATAGAGGAGGCGAGATGGACGGTTTCGGACAAGGCGGCGCGGATCGCACGCTCGGGGCGGAAGAAATCCGCGAGATCGTCGCAGCCGCGGCGGACGAAATCGCTCCGGACGGCAAGCGCGTGCTGGTGATCGTGCCCGATCACACGCGGACCTGCCCCCTGCCGGAGGTCTCCCGCGCACTGCACGCCGCGATCGCGCCGCGGGCGAGCAAGCTGGACTTCCTGATCGCGCTGGGCACGCACCCTCCGATGAGCGACGAGCAGATCGACAAGCTCTTCGGCATCGAGGCGGGGCGACGCGGCGAGGTGCTGGGCGGCTCGGACGTGTTCAACCACGACTGGAAGAACCCCGACGCGCTGATGAAGATCGGAACCATCACCGCCGGTGAGGTCGACGAGATCACCGCCGGGCGCTTCGCGATGGACGTCGACGTCACGATCAACCGAATGGTCTTTGATTACGACGCGGTCCTGATCGCCGGGCCGGTCTTCCCGCACGAGGTGGTCGGCTTCTCGGGCGGGGCGAAGTATTTCTTCCCCGGCATCTGCGGCGAGGAGTTACTGAACTTCTTCCACTGGCTGGGCGCGGTCATCACCTGCCCGAAGATCATCGGCACGAAGCACACGCCCGTGCGGGCGCTGCTGCACGCCGCCCTCGAGAAGGTCACCGTCCCAAGCTTCGCCCTGTGCATGGTCGTGAAGGGACACGATCTGGCGGGGCTGTACTTCGGCAGCGTGCAGGAGGCCTGGTCGGCCGCCGCGGACCTGTCCAGTCAGCTTCACGTCACGTACGTCGACAGGCCCTTCGACTCGATCCTGTCCCGCGCGCCGGAGATGTACGACGAGCTGTGGGTGGCGGCCAAGTGCATGTACAAGATGGAACCCGTCGTCGCCGACGGCGGAGAGCTGATCATCTACGCGCCGCACCTGGACGAGATCTCGGTTACGCACGGGAAGCTCATCGAGGAGATCGGCTATCACTGCCTGCCGTACTTCCTGGCCGACTGGGACCGGTTCAAAGACTACCCCTGGGGCGTACTGGCACACTCGACGCACGTCCGCGGCGTCGGCACATTCGACGCCGGCGTCGAGGCGCCGCGAATCACCGTCACGCTGGCGACACAGATTCCCGAGGAAACCTGCCGCCGAATCAACCTGAACTACCGCGACCCGGCGACCATCGACGTCGCCGACTGGGACGGTCGCGAGGACGAGGGGCGCCTGTACGTGCCCAAGGCGGGAGAGATGCTCTACAAGCTCGCCGACCCGCCGAACTGGCAGCGGTTCGACGAAACCTGATCGGCGCGAGTCGCCTCACAGCGTGAAGCGGAAGTTGTCGATCAGGGCGCCGGGCAGGCGGATGCTGCCGGTGGATCGCCCGCCATACGTGGTCGAGGACGGGATGAAGTCTCGCTCGGCCGTCAAGCCGATCAGATTCTCGCCCAGCGCCCGGTAGGCGGTCTCGTCAAAGCGCATGACGTTCAGCGGCGCGACGATCTTCCCGCCCTCGACCCAGAAGGTCGCAAATCGCGTCATGCCCGTGATGCGGCAGGTGGGCCGCTCCGAGAAGTTCAGGTACCACAGCGTGTTCGCGTAGACGCCCGTGTCCAGGCGCGACAGCACGTCGTCGACCGGGATGTCCCCGGCGGCCATGTCCCCGGAGGCGGGCCCTTCCCCGCCGGAGTTGACCTGCTCGCCGTATTCCTTCGCGGAACGCGGCGAGACGAGGCAGTTGGCGAACTTCCCGGCGTCGACGAGCACGACCTCGTCGGGCTTGAGGAAGCCCGCGCCCTGGAAGTTGGGGGCAATGCCTTCGCGGGTATTCTCGCGGAACGTAACGGCCCGGCTGAGCGTCGCGCCGTCCTCGACCATCTTCAGCAGCACGGTGGACTTGGTGCGGCAGGCCTTCAGACCGAACGCGCCGCCCAGCATGCCCACGAACTCCGCCAGCGCGGTCGGCGCGAGGTAGGTGCGGACCTCGCCCGGTTCGATCGTCCGCGGCGGACGCGAGAGCACCTCGAGCTGCTCGCCCGCCCAGTCGACCTTGCGGGCGAATTCGGCGTCGTCCCACTCGAAGCCCGCGTAGTTGGTCTTGACGGCCTTGTCGGCCTGGTGGTAGAAGCTCCAGCCCATGTCGAAGCTGTGGGCGCCGAACCAGTTCCGCTGCCCGAGCGAGTTGGCGAACCCGCTGTAGATGCCGCCCTGGGCGAAGATGCCGACCAGGTCGCGCCCGTCGCCCGCCCGGATGGCCGCATCGACCACGTCCTCACCGGCCGGCAGCTTGTCGTCGCCGATCTGCTCGGTGTGGTTGACCTCGGTAGCATAGAGCAGGTACGGATCCTCGGGCACGGCGCCCAGACGCTCGCGCAACTGATCGAGCGCCTCGCGCCCCCGCGCCACGTCCCCGTCCATCTCGCCGCGAAGCGTCAGCGTCAGGCTCGTGTGGCGCTGCCCGCGGACGAGGTCCAGTGACAGGTACTGCTGCGTCACCGAGCCCGCCTGGCGGACCTTGCTCTGATTGAAGCGGACGAAGTCGCTTTCCTCGCCGGAGAAGCCCGCCAGCAGGACCTCCTCGCCTTCGAGCGTTTCGCACAGCCGGTCGACCACGTGATAGAAATGTTCCTGCATTCCGGATACTCCCTCAGCCCTCGCCGCCGAAGACTTCCACACCACTGAACACGCAGGCCGGGCTGGCGTGCCCGACGCGGATGGCCTGGTTCGGTTCGCCCTTGCCGCAGAACGGCGTGCCCATCACCTCGCTGGTCCCCGCGACGCCCACGCCGCTCAGGCTCCGCCAGAACGTCGCGGAGATACCGCGGTAGTTCGGGTTCCGCACCACCGTCGTCAGCTCGCCGTTCTCGATCAACTGCCCGCGCTCGCACCCGAACTGGAATTTGTTCCGCGAGTCGTCGATCGACCACGAGCAGTTCGTCTCCATGTAGACGCCCTTCTCGATCGAAGCGAGCATCTCGTCGAACGTGCTGGTTCCCGGTTCGAGGTTCAGGTTGGCCATGCGGTCGATCGGCGGGCGGTTCCAGCCGTTGGCGCGGCTGTTGGCGACCCCGGGCAGGCCCGCACGCGCCTGAGAGATCGTCGCCCCCAGCGGACGCTGCAGGATGCCCTTCTCGATGATGAACGTCTTCTCGGCCGCCAGCCCTTCGTCGTCGTAGCCGTAGCTCGCGAACTGGCGCGGGATCGACGGGTCGAACGTGATGTTCAGCAGGTCGGACCCGTACCGGTACGAGCCGAACATGTCGGGCGTGACGAAACTCGTGCCCGCGTAGTTCCGCTCGTCGCCCAGGATACGGTCCAGTTCCAGCGGGTGCCCGATCGACTCGTGGATCTGCAGCACCATCTGGTCCGGCGCCAGCAGCACGTCCATCGTGCCCGTCGGGCAGTTCGGAGCGGCCAGCAGTTCCAGCGCGTCGGCGGACACCTTCGGGCCCGCTCCGTAGAAGCCGATCTCGTCGAGCACCTCCATGCCGCCCTGGCGGGAGTTTTCCCGCAGCCCGCCGAACGTGCGGATCTGCGTGGTGGCGCCTTCGTTGGCGATCGACCGCAGGAACGGAACGAGATAGCTGAACTGCTGCAGCACGCGCCCCCCGCCGGCGGTCAGGTACATCGACTCCATCCGCGTGTGCCACAATTGCGCTTCCCAGTCAACGATGCGGTCGTCCGTCTTCAGGGAGGCGCACTCGGTCCGCAGCAGATCGAACTTGTCCGCGAGAGACACCGACTCCCACGGCGTGCCCTGCGGGCCGACGTACTCGCCGGTCGGCTGGGGCATGTCGACGGTCGAGAAATCCACCACGCTCCGCCCGGCCGTCTGCTTCGCCCAGTGACACGCCCGGTCGACAGCAGCCTTGAGGCCCGACGCCGACAAGTCGCTTGTCGCGGCGTAGCCCAGCCCCCCGCCGTCGATGACCGTGATCATCACGCCGGTGTCTTCGCCCACGCCCGCGGGCATGGGCACGTCCTGCCGAACCGCCAGCATCTCGTCCCGCTCGCTCATGTACCGAAGCGAGCAGAAGTCGACCGCCGGCGCGGCGTCGCGGAAATCGGATTCAATCTTCTCCAGTGCGCCCATGGTCTCTCCGTGGCACAGGCTTTCCAGCCCGTGGCTTTGTGGGTGCTGCACAACACAGGCGGAAAGCCTGTGCTACCTTCAGGCTTCCTGGCCGGCCTTGGCGAGTTTCTCCTGGGCCGCGTGCATCTGTTCGGCCGTCGGAGCGGCGCCGGACTCCATCATGTCGCGGAAGCAGTCGAACAGGTACGTCGCGTCGTGCGGGCCCGGCGAGGCCTCCGGGTGGTACTGCACGCTGAACAGCGCTTGGTCCGTGTGTGTGAAGCCCTCGACCGTGCCGTCGTTGAGGTTCACGTGCGTGATCGTCGCCCCGGTGCCCGCCAGCGACTTGTCCTCGGCTGCGAAGCCGTGGTTCTGCGACGTGATCTCCACCTTGCCCGTCGCCTCGTTGCGGACCGGCTGGTTGCAGCCGCGGTGCCCGAACTTGAGCTTGTACGTCTCCGCGCCCAGCGCCAGGGCGAGCATCTGATGCCCCAGGCAGATGCCGAACGTGGGCACCTTCCCGACGATGCCCCGCAGCGTTTCGATGGTGTACGTCACGGCCGCCGGGTCGCCGGGGCCGTTAGAAACGAACACGCCGTCGGGTTTGCGTTCGAGGATTTCGTCGCAGCCCGCCGTGGCCGGCACGACAGTGACGTTGCACCCGCACTCGGCAAGGTTGCGAAAGATGTTCAACTTGGCCCCGCAGTCGATGGCGACGACATCGTAGGACGTACTGCCATGCACTCGGTGCATTTGGGCGAACTCGGAGACATATCC
>CAZEJA010000194.1:0-6386 GCA_964512215.1 uncultured Planctomycetaceae bacterium | reverse complement strand
AAGGGCAAGAAGGAAGCGAAGGCCAAGCCGGGGAACTTCCGCTGCAAGAAATGCGGGGCGGTCAGCAAGAAGAAGAAACGCCTCTGCAAGCCGAAGAAGATCAAGAAGAAGTAGCGCGGCGGTTCCACCACAGAGACACAGAGGGCACAGAGGCGACTTCAGAAACAGAGGCCAATGGCCCTACGCTAAGGGCTTCAGTCGTCTCTGGCGGGACCTGGTGTCTTCTTCTCGCACGTTTCCCAGGCGTGAATATCCAGGCTACTATCGAGAGCCCCTCTGGGACGAATGGCATGTCCCGGAGGGACGATTGAAGCGTGCGGGCATTCCTTAACTTGGGGCCATTGGGAACAGAGGCCTGTGTCGTGTCTGGCCAACGTTGAAGCGGACCGTCCATGCTGCCATGGCAGGCCGTCCACAACGGAGTGACGTGCCGACTGCAATCCCCTCTGAGTCCTCTGTGTCTCTGTGGTGCTGCTGTTCTTTGGGCAGCGCCCGGCGGGCTTACGGACGGGCGAGCAGGTTTACGGCGTGAACGGTGCGGGTGCGCCGCTCGGCCTCGTCGGTGAGCGTGCCCTTGTTCCAGACCTTGGCGCGGTAGGAGAACTCCCCGCCGGTGGGCAGGCAGGGGACGGGGCGGACCGCAGCCGCCTGCCGCAGGGGGCGCCGCGGGGCGGTCGAGTCGGGGTACTCGTGACAGCCCACGCAACTCCGCGTCTCGCCCGGGCGGGCGTACATCCAGACGAGCTGGTTGCCCACGACCTGGCGGTCGGCGTCGAGCACCTGCAGGTGCACCAGGCGGTCGGCGGGCACTTCGAGGAAGAACGACCCATCCGCCGCCAGGGGCACCGTGCCGAGGATCCGCGCGTGCGTGCCGGTGTGGTTCTTCCATCCGGGGACCGGGCTGCGGTGCGTGGCGTGTCGGCCGAAGATGGGTTGACCCTCGATGATCCGCACCAGGCACCCGCGCCGGGCGGGCTCGGGCTCGCGCGAGACGGTGGCGGAATTGCAGAACAGGCGGGCTGTGTACGCCCGGCTGACCGGCGCTTCCGCCGCGGCGGGGGGGCGGGGACGGGCGAGGACCGGGCGCGGCTCGAATTCCGCGGTGGTCGGGTCGTTGTAAAGCGGGGTGAGCTTGCCCGTCTTCGCGTCCATGGTGTACAGGCCCAGGTCGACCGGGCCTTTCTTCTTTGCTGCTGCGCACAGGATGCGCCCGTCGGGAAGCGGGAAGGGCGAGGTGACCGCGTAGGACTTGTCGTGGGGCAGGAACTGTTCCTCGTAGCGGCTGGGCCCGACGGCGACGAGCCCGCCGGTCGAGGCGCACAGGATGCGCCCGTCGGGGAGCGGTTGGGGTTGGGTGAGGCGCAGCACGCGGTGGCGCGGCGGGACTTCACCCCATCCCTTCTCGCCCGACGTCCGCGTGACCTGCCTCCAGAAATCCCGTCGCTCGGGCCCGTACAGCGTCACGTTCCGCGTCCCGTCCGGCGCGATCGCCTGGACGGTCAGCTCCGTCTTGAGGCGCGAGTAGAACAGGTCCAGGCGGCTGAACAGGATCCGCCCGTCGGGCAGGACGGACGGCTCGTTGTCGCGTCCCAGGTTGAAACCGATGCACTGCAGGCCGCTGCCGTCGGCGTTCATGACGGCCAGCCCCGTTGCGAGATACCCGTGGTATTCATCCCGCAGGCCGATCCGCGTGGTCGACAGCACGATCCGCCCGTCGCCCAGCCAGGCCGGCTGGACGTCGTGGTAGGGGCCTTTCGTGATCTGTCGCAGCCCCGTCCCGTCGACGCCGACCTCCCAGAGGTGCCACCAGGGATCGGTGTCCCCGCCGCGCCGGGCGAAGATCACCTTCCGCCCGTCCCAGGAGACTTCGCAGTCGGCGACGTAGCCGTCCGAGAAGTCCGTCAGCGGCGTGACGGTTCCGCCGGGACGCGCGGGGCGGAGCACGCAGAGATTCCGCCCGAGGCGGTAGGTCGGTCCCGAGTCGGTCGTCGAGTAGGTCTGGCGCCAGATGTCGATCTGGAAGTCGTTGGGCTTCTTGTTGTCGCCGCGGATGAAGACGACCGCTTCCGGCTCGGATGTCGAGGCCGTCGCTTCGGGGGGGGGGGACTTCGCCGCAGCCGGCGGTGGCGGAGAGGCATCGGAGGAGATAAGACCGCGGCGCCACAGCGCCACGCGCGCGATCAGGCGGATGCTGTGATAGGGATGGTCCGGCTCGACCGCCTGCAGCGCAGCCAATGCATCGGGGGTACCGAGTTCATCCAGCGCCACGGCCGCGGCGGCCTGGATCTCCAGCGCGCTGCGCTCGTCGCGAAGCAGTTTCGCGAGCAACGGTACGTGGTCGGCCCCGCCCAGGCGCCCCAGTGCCCGGACGAACGCCTCGCGCCAGCGCGGCGGAGGGTCGTCGTACTCATCCTGTCCCTGTTTCCCCTTCGAACCGAACATGAAGCGGCCGAAGAAGCCGAAGTCGGCCTCCGCCTTGGAGGCAGCGAGCAACTTCGCGATCGTGCCGACAGCGCTACGCTCGTTGAGGAACATCAGCGCCTTGGCGGCGTTGATCCGCGCCCAGCCATCCTTGTGCGCCAGCAGGGCGATCAGGCGCGGGACGTCCCGCTTGTCCGTACACAGCGCGGGCAGATACGCAGCCGCGAACTGCGCCTTGGCGTTCATCCGTTTCGCCAGCGCCGCCATCGCGTCCGTCTCCACCGCTTCGCCGCGCCGCGGCTGACCGAGGGCCACGAACGCCGCTTCGCAGACAGCCTGTCGCATCCCCGCCCGCTCGAGCAGCCAGGCCGTTACCCGCCGATTGGCCTCGGGCTCGTAGAGCATCGCGCCGTCGTGGTCCTGCGGCACGTTGGCCGCCAGCACCGGGGCGATCTCCCGCAGCGCCGCGATGTCCTTGTCGCCTCGCAGTGGCAGCACCGACAGCGCCGACGCGATCGCGAACGGCGTCTCGTACATGCGGTCATCCGGCGTGAGCCCGGGGTGGTCGTCGCGCGGCAGACGCTTGGGGGCCTTGCCGGTCACGCTGCGGGCGTAAGGCGGGTAGGCTGCGATCAGCGCGGCCGCCGCGGTGTCGTCGGCGAACACGCCCAGCGCGTCGGCGGCGTATCGCGCCCACAGGGGGTTGTCCAGCAGATCGGTGAGCAGCTTCAGCGTGGCCGGGTCGCGCAGCCGACCGAGACTTCGCAGGGCCGCCCGGACGATTTCTCGCTCGATCGACGGCGTCGCGCCTGTATCGCGGTAAGGCTCCACCGTCGCGGCCAGCAGACCGGGCGCACCCTCGCCGCCGAGACTGCCCAGGGCGCGGACCGCCCGGAGCTTCGCTTCCAGCGTCTGCTCGCGCGAAGCCGTCTCGGGCTTGCCCTTCGACGCGTAGACCTCGACCTCCCGAAACGTCGTCGGGTAGATGCTGCGCTCGGTCGCGTGCGACGTGATGCGGATGTACCGCGCCTTGCGCGGGGCGAACGACACCGTCAGGTCCACCGGCGAGAGGCGCTGGCCGCGCTGCACCGTCTCGAACGTCTTCCCGTCCACCCCGGCCGAGACCTCCCACTTCGTCATGCAGAAGCCCTGGTCGTACTGGCGGACGACCACGCGGGCGACGGTCTGCACCCGCCCGAGGTCCACGGTGCACCACTGCGGGAACGGGACGTTCTTCGTCTGCCAGAAGCCGCCGCGCCGCCCGTCGGTCAGCACGCTCGGCGGGCCCTTGTACGTGCCGGAGACCGTCACCGTGCAGCCCCGCGCGAGATTGCCCCCCTGGACCATCTGTTTCAGCGCGGCCGCCAGTTCCTTCGGGATCTGCCCGGGCGCGACGTCCGCCCACCACGTGCGCCACCGCTTCGCCTGGCCGGCGCGAATGTCCGTCGCGGCGAGCGCGTCGAACGGCAGCTCCATGCCCGTGAGATTCTCGAGTGCGACGTGGGCGGTCTGGCGGACGGTCCAGTCCGCGTCGTCCAGCGCCGCCAGCAGCGGCGCGACGTGCTTGCGCGCCCCGCACCACGCCAGCGCCATGGCGGCCTCGCGACGGACCGCTGCGTCGTCGTCTTTCATCGCCGTGACCAGCGCATCGGCGGCTCCGTGCGCCCGCAGGTGCCCCAGCGCCTCAGCCGCCGCGGCGCGGACCGTCGGCGTAGACGACTTCAACGCAGCCGTCTGATCCGCCACGTCTTGAGCATAGGGATGGAGTTGTCCGTAGGCCGACGAAGCTACCAGCGCAGAGCCGACCAGCATGCTGAGTAGTTTCTTCGAGAGCATCGCGTCAGCGTACCATCGCGACCCGCCGTACGCAATCATCCGTCGACGTTCCCCATTCCCTGTGAGCGAGCACCCACAAGCTCCGCCCCGACTTCGTCGGAGCTACGCTTGAAGGTGGCACCCGCCGTTCCCCTCAGTCCCTCAGTCCCTTGGTCCCTTGGTCCCTTAGTCCCTGTCGCTCTCAGTCCAACCCGCCCTTGAGCGGCTTCTTCCGCTTCCGCTGCGGTTCGGGGGCGGCCTCCTCAGCCGCGGCGTACTCGGCCCCGCCGGCGCCCTTGATCGACAGGGCGATGCGGCGCTGCTCCTCGTCCACGTCGATCACCTTGACGGCGACGGTCTGCCCTTCGCGGACGACTTCGCTCGCGGAGCGGACGCGGTTGTGCGACATCTCGCTGATGTGCACCAGCCCCTCCACGCCGGGGGCGAGTTCCACGAACGCGCCGAAGTCCGCCAGGCGCGTCACCGTGCCCTCGACGATTTCATCCTGCGGCCAGCGGACCGAGGCCCCCATCCACGGATCGTCGCCCACGCGCTTCAGCGACAGGCTGATCCGCTTGCGCTCGGTGTCGACGCTCATGATGCGGACCTTCACCACGTCGCCGGGGTTGACGACCTCGCTGGCGTGATGGATCCGCCGCTCGAAGCTCATCTCGCCCATCGGGATCAGCCCCTCGACGCCCTCTTCCAACTCGACGAACGCGCCGAAGTCGGCCAGGTTCTTGACCGTGCCCGTCGCGACGTCGCCCTCACTCCACTTGCCGGCCGCCCCGTCCCAGGGGTCGGCGAGGATCTGCTTGAGCCCCAGCGCGATCTTCCGCTCCTCGCGGTCGACGCTGACGATCATGACCTTGAGGTTCTGCCCTTCGGCGACGACGTCCTCGGGCTTCTCGACGCGGGAGTGGGCCATGTCGCGGATGTGCAGCAGCCCGTCGACGCCGCCGATGTCCACGAACGCGCCGTAGGGCATGATCGACCGGACCACGCCCGGGACGACCTGGCCTTTGGCGAGCGTCTCCCAGAGCTTCTCGGCCTTGGCGGCCGCTTCGCGGTCCAGCAGCGCCCGGCGCGACACGATCACGTTGTTCTCGGCGCGGTCCACCTCGACGACCTCGCACTGGAGGCGCTGGTCGACGTAGGGGGCGAGTTCCTCGACGCGGAAGATCTCGATCTGGCTGACGGGCATGAACGCCCGGATGCCGTTGATCGTCAGCTCCAGCCCGCCCTTGTTGTGCCCGGTAACGCGCCCTTCGACGGCCTGGCCTTCCTCGAGCGTCTCCCACGTCGCGGCCAGCACGGCGCCCTGGCGCGACAGCACGAGCAGCCCGTTGGTCTGGTCGTAGCCTTCGATGGTGACGTCGACGGTATCGCCGACGGCGGGCAGGGCCTCGTCTTCGTACTGGCTGGCCGGCAGGAGGCCTTCGCTGCGCCCGCCCATGTCCACGAAGATGTCGTCGCCCTGAATGGCCACGACGGTCCCGCGGCGCACGCCCTCGCCCTCGCCTTTGGCGCCCGCGCGCTTCTCGGTCTTCTGCTCGGCGTCGAGAATGTCCTCGATGCTCAGGTCGCCCAGCGCTTCGTCCAGCTCCCGCTGCAGGGAGGCGTCGAGCTTGGGCTCGACCCGGTGGTAATTGTCCTTGTCCATTCCAGTCTCGCTTGTGACGGTTTCCTCTCCCCCGCCCCATACGACGGGGAGAGCGCAACAGTATATCGGAACAATGCCCCCGGGTGTTTACGATTTGGCGTCCACGCCCCGAAGCGTTCTCACACGCTGGACACGGAGGGGGTGCGCGACGGTACAATGAACGCCGTCGTGAGCCTGGAGCGTCGCCAGGCTTGCCCCCTCTCGACGCACCCGAAGGACGATCGCATGACACACATCGTCACATGCCTCCTGTTGGTGCTGGCCCCCGTCGCAGCCGCCCGCGCGGCGGTTCCTCCGAAGCCGAAACCCGTTCTCCGCGCCGGCGCCGCAGCGATGGACATCACGCCGAAGGTGTTCCCGCTGAATACGCCCGGTGGGTTCAACGCGAGGATGACCACGCGCGCACATGACCCCCTGCACGCACGGGCTGTGGTGTTGGACGACGGCCAGACCGCCGTCGCCATGATCGTCGTGGACAGTCTCGGGG
>CAZEJA010000193.1:0-6386 GCA_964512215.1 uncultured Planctomycetaceae bacterium | reverse complement strand
CAAAGCTCGACGAGGCCGTGACGTTCGGGAACATTCTCAACATCGCCTGCGCCTGCAAGGCGCCGCTGAGCTACATCACCGACGGGCAGGAAGTGCCCGACGACATCGCCGTCGCCAACGCCGGGCAGCTCGCCCGGCAGATTCTGAGGGGACCGCGCGATGCGAACTGACGACCAGGCCAGCAAGCTTCGTTCGCTCGTTCGCGACGGGCGCCGCGCCCGGACGGTCGCGGTCTGCTCCGGCAAGGGGGGTGTGGGCAAGTCGAACGTCGCGCTGAACCTGGCCATCCTGCTGTCGGCGGGGGGCAACCGCGTGGCGCTGGTCGACGCCGACCTGGGACTGGCCAACCTCGACGTGCTGCTGGGCGTCAGTGTCCACAGCGACCTGTCGCACGTGCTGGCCGGCGCGCGGAAGCTCGACGACGTCGTGATCGACCTGCCCTGCGGCGTGCAGCTCGTCCCGGGCGCCAGCGGACTGGCCAACCTGGCCCACCTGTCCGAGTTCCAGCGTGCCCAACTGCTGGCCGAGCTGACGGGCCTCGAAGCGGACAACGACACGATCATCGTCGACTGCGGCGCGGGCATCGGGCCCGACGTGCTGCACTTCGCCGCCGGCGCCGACAACGCCCTCGTCGTCACCACCCCCGAGCCGACCGCCATCACCGACGCCTACGCCGTCATCAAGGTGCTCTCGCAGCGCGACTACAAGGGGCACCTGAGCGTCCTGATCAACCAGGCGACCGACCGGGGCGAGGGCAGGCAGACCTACCGGCGGATCGCCGACGTGGCATGGCAGTTCCTGCGCCGGACCGTCTTCGACGGCGGCTACATCGTGACCGACCCGAAACTCCCCCTCGCCGTCCGCCAGCGACAGCCCCTCGTGCTGGCGTATCCGCGGTGCCCGGCGGCCAAGTGTCTGGCGGGGCTGGCCCGGAAACTGGGCGGCAGCCGAACGTTCCTGAACGAAAGCGAAGGCTTCTTCCGCCGTGTGGCAAGGTGGTTTGCCTGATGACCGACAGACTCGTCCAAAACGACCACGCGACGGGAGCAGAGAAGCGAAGCGTATATAACGATCTGCAAGAAAAGGCATTACGTGAACTTATGCGTTGGGGCGGCGGCCTTCCAACTCCCCGGCATCGAGTCCTCCGAAGAAAAGTGTGTAAAAATAGAGAAAATAGACTTGACAAGATAAGATACGTAGAGTATATAGAATAGCTAATATGCGTTGCTGTAGGACTACATCCAGGCATATCCCCTCAAACCATCCCCTTCGGGAGCGGCGAGTACGTCGTACAGAGAAGGAGCGGACGAGATGAAGGTATCGTACGTGAAGGCCCCGGCCGCCGAGGTCGAGAAGTGGTGGAAGCGGTATTTCCGGAAGCACGACGAGGCGTCGCGGAACTGGCTGCTGGAGAATTACCTCCCGATCGTCAAGTACACCGCCGACCGCCTGCGCGCGAAGCTCCCGGATGAGGTGGACGTGGACGACCTGATCTCAGCCGGCATCTTCGGGCTCATGGACGCGCTGAAGGCCTTCGATCCCGAACGCGGCGTGAAGTTCGAGACCTACTGCTCGCCGCGCATCCGCGGCGCCATCCTGGACGAGCTGCGGTCGATGGACTGGGTACCGCGCCTGGTGCGGAGTCGCGCGCACAAGCTCAACAACGCGACGCACACGCTCGAAGCCCAATTCGGGCGCAAGCCGGAAGAGAAGGAACTTGCCAAGCAGATGAAGCTCACGATGAAGGAGTTCCGCAAAGTCCAGCGGGATGCCCACGCGGTGGGGCTGGTCTCGCTCAGCCGCAAGTGGTTCGAGACCGACTCCAGCAAGGACGTCCGGGAGATCGACGTCCTGGAAGATCGTCGGAGCGACAATCCGTTCCACACCGCGCAGGCGAAGGACCTGCGCGAACTGGTGACGCGCGGGCTCAGCCGGGCCGAACGCCTCATCATCATCCTCTATTACTTCGAAGAGATGACGATGAAGGAGATCGGCGAGACGCTGGACCTCTCGGAAAGCCGCGTCAGCCAGATGCACTCCGCGATCCTCTCGCGCCTCCGCAACCAACTCGAAAGCCGCAAGAAGGAACTCCAGGCCGTCTGAGCGCTTCTCACAGTCCGAGTCATCGGAAAGCCCACGGATGAGTCCCGCAGGGACGAATCCGTGGGTTCTTCACGGCGCCGTCATTCCTCCGAATGTGCTATAATCCCGCGGCGCAGAGAAAGGAACTCCCATGCAGTTCACGAAAATGCACGGCCTCGGCAACGATTACGTATACGTCGACGGCTTCGCCGAGACGGTCGGCGACCCGTCCGCGTTGGCGCGGACGATCAGCGACCGCCACTTCGGGGTCGGGGGCGACGGGCTGATCCTGATCCTGCCCAGCGAGTCCGCCGACGTGCGCATGCGGATGTTCAACGCCGACGGGTCCGAGGGCGAGATGTGCGGCAACGGCATCCGCTGTGTGGCCAAGTACGCGTACGATCACGATCTCGCGCGGGTCACCCCGATGCGCGTCGAGACGTTGGCGGGTATCAAGGCCATCGACCTGACGATCGGCGAGGGCGGCGCGGTGACGGCCGCCTGCGTGGACATGGGCGAACCCATCCTCGATCCGCCGCAGATTCCGGTCCAGATCCCCCAGCAGCGCGTCGTGGACGTGCCCATGCGCATCTCCACCCACGCGTTCCCGTCGATGACGTGCGTGTCGATGGGCAATCCGCACGCGGTGATGTTCGTCGACGACGTCGCCGCCGTGCCGCTCGAGCAGGTCGGCCCCGAGATGGAGAACCACCCACTGTTTCCCGAGCGGATCAACGCGCACTTCGTGCAGGTGCACTCGCCGCAGGAAGTCACCATGCGGACGTGGGAGCGCGGCAGCGGAATCACGCTGGCGTGCGGAACGGGCGCGTCGGCCGTCTGCGTCGCGGGTGTGCTGACGGGACGCACGCAGCGCTCGATCACCGCGCATCTGCCCGGCGGCGACCTGCTTCTGGAATGGCGCGACAGCGACGGGCGGGTCTTCATGACCGGGCCCGCGACGGAAGTGTTCACCGGGGATTGGCCCGGGTAGGCGCGAAACCGCGAGCGGTTTGGGGGGAGGAGAGGTCCAACCATGTCGGAGTTTCCGCGGACGGTCATCGAGGGGCTGTCGGTTCCCCGGATGCTGATCGGGACGAACTGGTTCATGGGGTTTTCCCACACGAGTCGCGCGAAGGACAGGTTCATCAACGAGACGATGACGCCCTCGCGGATCGCGGACGTGCTGGAGGTGTTCCTGGCCGCGGGCATCGACGCCATTGTCGGGCAGGCCCAGCGCCCCAAAGCGCTCGAGGCGATCGCGGAGGCCCAGGACCGCACGGGCAGGAAGCTGACTCTCATCTCGACGCCGACGATCAACGTCGACGACGGGCCCGAAGCCGAAGCGGAAAACGCGCGGATCTTCGATTCGGAAGTCGAAGCGAATGTCGCCGTCTGCATGCCGCACACGTGCAGCACGGACGTGCTGGTCGATCAGCGGGCGCGGCGCATCCGCAACATGGATCGCATCTGCGAGATGATCCGCGAGCGGGGGATGATTCCGGGGCTGTCCACGCACCTGCCCGAGAGCGTCATCTTCGCCGACGAGACAGACCTGGACGTGGGCACGTACATCCAGATCTACAACGCCGCGGGCTTTCTCATGCCTCTCGAGATCGACTGGGTCCACCGGATCATCCACAGCGCCGCCAAACCCGTCATCACCATCAAGCCCTTTGCGGCCGGGCGGCTGCACCCGTTCGTCGGGCTGGCGTTCTCGTGGTCGACCATCCGCGAGCAGGACATGGTCACCGTGGGCACCATGACCCCGGACGAAGCCCGCGAAGTCATCGACATGTCCCTGTCCCTGCTGGAGGGCCGCGGCTCGGCCGTCCCGCTCCAGCGGACGCGCAGCAAATCGACCGTCGAGACGGCCGAGTAGGTCGGTGCGAAAGGCCCGTCAGGGCCGACACAACAGTAGCCCAGGCCGTGAGGGCCGTGGGCCCGGCCTGACGGACCGGGCTACTGTTGTATCGCCCCCCTGCGGGGGGCTGGGCCCTTGCCCGTCATGCGGGCCTCTCTCTTGCCCACATCATGGAGTCGCCACCGTGCCCAGCGTCTTGAGCTGTCGATCCGTCAGCAGCAGAACCAGCCCATTGCTCTTGGCGCCTTCGACAGAGGCCTTCCTCGCCTTGTCCGACTTGCCGTACTCGATCACCAGGACGGGCTTGCCCGCCTTGATGGCCTTGCGGAGGAAGCCCATACGGTAGTTCGCGTCCTCGGCCTTCTGCTTGCGGTTTCCATCCGTGAAGAGGTCCTCGACCCCGACAGCATCGACGGTTCTCAGGTACTCCGGGAAGCTCAGCAACTGGCTGCCGTTTTGCGGGATCACGAGGAAGCCCGGTTTCTTCGCGCGGGCGCGGGCGGCGACCCGCAACACCCAGCGGACCATGTCCTTGCGGTAGGTGCTCTTTGTCTCGGGGTTCGGGCGGTTGTCGATCCACCGCTTGCCGTCCTGCTCGAACGTCTCGAACGCGTCGACGATGTCCATGTACACGCCGTCGAAGCCCTGGGCGACGATCTCGTCCAGGTAGCGGAGGATGAGCTCCTGCCACGGCGCCTTCCAGTACTTGACGCGGTAGTTTCCCTCCCAGTCGGGATTGACGGCGCACAGGAAATCGGGCGCGCCCTCGTCCGGCTGGCCGTCGCGGTTGCGGTCCCAGATCCTCTGCCAGTACCCGCGGTAGTCCTCGGCCTCGCCGATGGACAGGTACGCGACGACCTTCCGCCCGGACTTGCCCGCCCGGATCGCCCGGATCTGCTCGCCGGTCCACTTGCCGTCCGCATCGCCGCTGTGCGAGTAATCGATCACGATCAGGTCGCGGCCGCAGGCAGCGAGCTTCGCGACGGCGTCGGCCTTCTTGCGCGCGAGCTTGTCAGCCTGCAGGACGTAGGCCATCGACTTGGGCTGGAAGGTCGCCCGCGCGGGGTTCGCCGAACCGGCAGGGACGGTCAAGAGGGAGACGAGCAGGATGGTGAGGATCGCTCGCACCGCGGGGTCACTCCTCGCTGTGTTCATCGGCGAGGGCGCGGGCTTCGGCGACGACGGCGTCGGCGATATCGCCCGCCGCGACGGTGCGGACCTTCTCGCCCCTGCGGTAGAGGATCGCCTTGTCCTTGCCCGCGCAGATCGCCACGTCCGCGCCGTCGGCCTCGCCGGGGCCGTTCACGACGCAGCCCATGATCGCCACCGTGATCGGGGCGGTCACGTCGGCGAGGCGCTGCTGCACCTGTTCGACGATCGGTTCGACGTCCATCTGCAGGCGCCCGCAGGTGGGGCAGGCGATCAGTTCGATGCCCTCGCGCTTCCGCTGGCGCAGGCTGCAGAGCAGTTCAACGGCGGCCCGGACCTCGTTGACGGGATCGCCCGCGTACGAGATGCGGATGGTGTCGCCGATGCCCTCGCTCAGCAGCGTCCCCAGCGCGGCGGCCGAGCGGATCGCGCCGGTCTGGGCGGTTCCCGCGTGGGTGACGCCCAGGTGCAGCGGGTGGTCCCATCGCTCGGCCATCAGGCGGTTGGCGGCGATGGTGGTGACGGCGTCGTGGCTCTTGGCGGACAGGACCAGGTCGCCGAAGCCTTCGGCGTCGAAGATCTCCAGGTACTCCGCGAGCTTGTCGACCATCAGTTCGTGCAGGGGGCGTCCCAGGTCGCGCTGTCGCTGGTCGGCGTCGGTGCGGTCGACGACGGAGCCCTCGTTGACGCCTACGCGGATGGCGGCGCCCGCATCGGCCGCGACGGCGATGACGCGCCGGACCTGCTCGCGGTCGCCGATGTTGCCGGGGTTCAGGCGGATCTTCGCCGCCCCGGCGGCGATCGCCTCCAGCGCGCGGTCGAAGTGGAAGTGCACGTCGGCGACGATGGGCACGGGCGAGCGGTCGACGATGCCCTTCAGGGCGGCGGTGTCGTCGGGCGTGGGGACGGCGACGCGGACGAGCTGGGCCCCCGCCTCAGCGAGGGCGGCGACCTGGGCGGACGTGGTAACCACGTCGGTCGTCGGTGTGTTCGTCATGCTCTGGACGACCACGGGCGCTCCGCCGCCGATCTGCACCGTCCCCACCCGCACCGCGTGCGTCTGCCTGCGCTGAATCTGCGGAAGTTCCATGTCGGCATTCTACTGTGGCGGGGCCCGGGGGGAAAGTTCCGCCGCTTGGGATTGACTTTTCGCACCGGGCCGACAAGAATAGCCGCGGTGGAGTTGCGCCCGTAGCTCAATGGATAGAGTGCTTGCCTCCGGAGCAAGAAGTTGCGCGTTCGAGTCGCGCCGGGCGTAGTTGCCGTCGGTGTTCCTGCCGCGTGCAGGGCTCGG
>CAZEJA010000192.1:0-6411 GCA_964512215.1 uncultured Planctomycetaceae bacterium | reverse complement strand
GCCCAGCCACTGCGCTGGCTGGGAATCGCACGCATCTCCCCGCCCCCTCCCTCGTCAGCCCGGCAGGGCAGCGCAACGTGCCACCCCGGTTGCCTGTTCCCCATTGCCTGCTGTCCGCCCCCGCGGCGTCACTTCGCGCCGGCGCGGATCCGCTCGATCTCCCCAAGCTCCGTCTCGTCGAAGCGGTAGATGCTCTCGGGGTCGAGCTGCGCGTTGATCTCCTCGCCCGCCCGGAGTTGCTTGAGGCACTCGTCGCGACGACCGACTCGAAGCAGGACGTCCGCGTACGCGATACGCATGCGATGGTCGGTCGGGCTGAGCTGGACGGCAAGGTTCCAGTGGTGCAGCAACTGCCCGACGGCCGACGCGGGCGGGTTCTCCACGTGCTCCGGGCGAAGCGTCAGTTCGGCTGCCAGCCTCCGGTAGCCGGCGTGCCGCGGATCGGCCCGGGCGGCCCGCTTGGCCCAGGACAGGGCCCGGTCGAACTGGCGGTCCTGGGCATCGCCGGGCTTGTCGACGGCGGCGGCGAAGTAGCGGATGCGGGCCGCGTCGGCGAGGGCGAGGGGGTCGATGGGGTCCGCCTCGTGGACCTGTTCGGCCATCCGGGCGGCGCGTTGGGTCTCGCCGCGCAGCAGAAGGTCGATCGCCTCTTCCCTGCGCACCGTCTTGAGCACGATCGGCCACCAGACGAGGATGCCCGCCGCCACCACGCCCCCCAGCGCGAGCAGCGCCAGCGGCGTGGTGATCTTCCGGATCGCGCGGGGCTTGCCCCCGCCGGACCGGGCCAGCGCCGCACCGGCCGCCACCCAAAACACCGTCGCCGTCGCGGGAACCCAGAGCGTGAACGTGACCATGTTGTGCAGGAGCATGCCCGCTGCTCCGCACGCCAGGGCGATTCGCGGCGCGGGACCACTGACGACGCCCGCCAGGCGCCGCCCGTCCCACCCGGCCACCGCGAGCAGAATCGCCAGCCCCGCGGCGGGGAGAATCGCCACCACGAAGAATGCCCGGGGGCCGATCATCGCGTCCGAGCCGCACGCGAGCGCAGCGACGACGAAGGCGACGACGAGAAGCAGCAGGATGATGTCCGGCCGTCCGTTCGACGGGGCGGCGTCCTCTTCTTCGCTCTGCGTGCGCGGGCGAGCGAGGCCCACCATCACGCACGCGAGAATCGCCAGGAAGCCCACCCCCCCGGGCAGGCCGTATTGCGACAGCGCGTGCATCACGACGTTGTGCGGCATCTTGACCGCTTCCTCCGCCCCGGGCGGGCGGTGCTGCATGTAGGCCGTCGCGAAGTTGCCCGGCCCGACGCCCCAGAGCGGATTCTCCTTGATGATTTCCGCGGAGGTCCGCCAATACTGCCACCGGAACGCCATCGTCTTGGTCGGCAGCGTGTTGTGCGTCAGCCCGTGAGCCACCACGGCCCCGCCGCCCAGCACCGCAAGCAGCGCGACGACCGCGACGCCGAGGCGCCATCTCCGGGCGAGGCCGTCCCGCCACCGGTACACGATGACCGCGACGATCGCGGCGACGACCGCGGCGGCGATGCCGCCGCGCGAGCGCGTGAGAACGCCCACGACCGCGACGGCCGCCGCAGCGGCTGCGATCAGCACGGCCGCGACGGTCGGCAGGTCGACCTCGCCCCGAGGGCGGTCCGCGGGACGGGCCCGACGGGACTTGACGGCCGCGACAACTCGGTCGACGGCCAGGCCCCCTGCGGCGGCCAGCAGGATGATCAGCAGCGACGCGAACACGTTCGCAAGGGAGAAGAAGCCCAATGGCGCCGGATCCCGCAGGCGCTGCTCCAGCATGATCGCCTGGGGCGTCCCGGGCGCCCAGCCGACCTGGCGGAGGCGCGTCTCGCCGTACATCTCGAAGTCGGCGATGCGTTCGGGGATGCCGACGGCGACCTGGTAGAGGCCCGTGACGGCCATCGCGCCGGCCGCGCCGGCAAGCACGATGACGACCAGCGAGAAGCGGCGGCGGTCGGCGCAAAGCTGCACCATGAGGAATCCCGCGCCGAGCATCGAGACCTGCTCGGTCCAGATGGTCAGTGCATCGCGGCGGTTGGATGCGTGAAGTGCCGACGCCATCGCCAACCCCGCGAACACGAGGATGAACCCCGCCAGCCCCGCGCGCCGGACGCCGAGCTTGCCGTCGAGCGCCCCGGCGAGCAGCCACAGCGCGACGGCGGCCAGCAGCAGGACCGCGATCGTCGCGCGGGCCGCCTCGGTCCGGTCGGGCGGCAGGGGGTCGTCGCGGTCGGTGTCGGTCGTGAGCATCGACGCTGTGACGGGCGACGTGCGGTAGGGCAGCTCGCTGAGGAAGCACCGTGCGGCTGTGCAGGACAGCACCAGCACCAGCGCGGCGGCGCGGAGGAATCGGGCGGCGCCCGTCTCCGGGCGATCGAGGGTGGCGGTGGGAGTCATGACTTGCTGTTTCCCCCTTCGAGGAGGGCGACGATGAGGACGATGATGAGGGTCTGGGAGAACACGAGCACCGCGCCGGTGCGGTCGGCGACGTGGGGCAGCAGCGAGGCCGAGATGGCCGTGCCGGCGGTGCAGAGGTAGATGGTCAGGACGGCCGTCCGCACGCTCATGCCGCGGCGGACGAGGCGATGCGAGAAGTGCCGGCGGTCGCCCACCATCGGGCTGCGGCGCTCGCGGATGCGGAGTGTGATGACGCTGACCATGTCGTAGAGCGGCACGGCCATCAGGACCACGGGCACGAACACGCCGTAGAGGTAGTAGACCTGTCCCGGGCGGACGAAGGTGGTCAGGCAGCTCAGGACCGCCAGCAGGAAGCCGATCACCAGGCTGCCGGCGTCGCCCATGAACGTGCGTGCGGGCGGGAAGTTATACGGCAGGAAGCCCAGCAGCGCGCCGAGGATCAGGCACAGCCACGCGGGGACGAAGATCTGCCGACGGCGGCGGACGCCGCCAGCAGGGCGGCGGCACAGATAGCGGCCACGCCCGCGGCGAGCCCGTCCATGTTGTCGAGGAAGTTGAAGGCGTTGGTGATGGCGACCAGCCAGAGGATCGACGCGGTGATGCTGACGCCCGCCCCGGCGGCGGTCAGAGCGCGGACGTTGCAGAACACGACGACCGCCCCGCAGACGAGCAGCTCGACGATCAGCTTCAGCCACGGCCCGAGGTGCTTGCGGTCGTCGAGGAGCCCCAGCACGTGCAGCCCGAGCGCCGCGGCGAGGATGCCGATCGCCTGCGGCGCCTTGGCGGCGGCGCCCGCGATGTGGTCGGCCAGCGGGGAATCCGCGATCCAGGATGGGGCGCCCGAGGCGTTCCATGTCGTCGCGACGGCGGCGGCGAGCAAGCTGGGCACGAGGATGGCTGCGAAGATCGCGCACCCACCCAGCAGGGGGATGGGGCGGGCGTGGGCCTTGTGTCGGCCGGGCACGTCCAGCATGCCGAACCGCGCCGCCAGCCGCTGCGTCAGCGGCACGGACAGGACCGACAGCACGAACGCCACCCCCACGGCGCCCAGCGCGACCCAGAGGATCATGGCGTGTCCTCCTTCGTCGCTTCGAGCAGGCGGGACCGGGCTTCGGTGAGGAAGTCGTGGTATCGCGGCGAGGCGAAGTCCGGGAACGTCCAGGGCAGTCCGTCCCATCGGCCTTCGTGATACTGCAGCGTCACCTCGCCGTACACGCCGAGCCCCAGGTAGACGCGATGCGCGAAGTCCTTCATGCTGCCCAGCACCAGCTTGGCCGGCGCGACGTAGCCGGGGTCGAGATTGACCGGGCGGGCGGGGGCGTCCGGATGGAGTTCCGCGAAGGCGGCCTCGATGCCGTTCGTGCAGACCTTCGCCTCGGCCAGCACGTCGGGGCTGATGAGTTCCGCGAAGCTCACGAACTGTCGCAGCAGCGGCGAGCCCATCTGCTCGTCGTAGTAGTCCGTGAAGTCGAAGTCCATCACGTCGCTGACCAGGTCGACGGGCCCGAACGCCTCCGTCAGTCGTCCCATCGCCGCCGCCAGCCACTCCGCCCGCGCGGAGATCAACCCGCAGATCAGCTTCACACTCGCCGGTTCGCTCGCTGGGGCCATGACGGACGCATTGTTACCCGCCGACCCGCCCCCTGTCAACGCCGCGCCGCCACGGGAGAACGAGTGCGACACAGAGGGACAGAGAGAAGAAGAAAAGGAAATGTCGAATAGCGAATAGCGAATGTCGAATTTCGAAGGAAGAAGAAGTAGCGGTCCTCTGGCGGGAGGCGGTTTCTTTCACTTCGACGTTCGACATTCGTTATTTGACATTCGATATTCGCCGTTTGACTCTTAGTTCCTTCGTGGTCGGAAAAGGGAGGAGAGGGAGCGGAGCTACTTACGTCGGTAGATGTCCTTGCGGTGGGCGACGCGGACGACGAGCACGATCAACACATCGTCGACGATCTGGTAGACAATACGGTAGTCCCCGACACGGATCCGGTAGGCGTCTTCGGCGCCGGTGAGCTTGCGGACGCCGTCAGGGCGCGGGTCGTCGGCCAGGGCGTCGATGGCGCGGACCACGCGGCGCCGGTCCCGCTTCGGCAGCGCCGCGATTTCCTTGACGGCCGACTTCTTGACCTCGACGCGGTAGGGCATCTACAGGCCCAGTTCCTTCTTGACCTCGGTCAAAGGAACGCTCGGCTCGTTCAATCGCTCGCGGAGGGCCTCCAGGTCCATCTCATCTTCCAGCCGCTCCAGAAGCTCCAGGTCGTCCACGGGCACGAGGGCAAACAGGTCCCGCCCCCGACGCTCGACGATGATCCGCTCGCCCCGCAGGGCAACACGGTTGCCCAGATCGGCCAGGTGCTCCCGGGCTTCACTGATCGGTAGGGTGGTCATAGGACATACTCCAATATTACGCATCGTACTAATTGTACGTTTCGTACGTAAGGAAGTCAAACGTCTTCCGGGGTCGCCACGACGCCCGGCGGGAAGGACGAGCGGATGCATACAATGATATAGCGGGATGCACACGTCTTCGGGCACGCAGGAAGGAGTAGACTATGTTTGAAACGGTGGATAGGTTGCTTCTCGCGAGTCTGGGCGCCTTGAGCATGACGCGCGAACGGGCGGAGAAGATCTTCGAGGACTTCGTCCAGCGGGGCAAGGCGGAGAAGGAAAGCCAGGAGGGCTTTGTCCGCGAGCTGATGGACGCAGCCGACAAGAACCGCAAGCAGCTCGAGGAGATCGTCTCGAAGCAGGTCGAGAAGGCCACCGCGGGTCTGAAGCTGGCGGCCAAGGAGGATATCGAGCGCCTGGAGAAGAAGCTCGACAAGGTCCTCGGGCGCAAGAGGTAGCCCTCATGCCCCATCTGAAGCTTCGCCTGGACCGCACGATCGAGCATCTGCAGCGGTATCAGCACATCATGGCCGTGCTGACGAAGTACGGCTTCGGGGAGGTGGTTGCGTCGCTTCGTCGCAAGCTGCCCCGGCGGCTGCGAGGCGACGGGGCGGCAGGGGCCCAAGGCGACGGACGAAACCGCCCCCACCGGGTGCGCCTGGCGCTGGAGGAGCTTGGCCCGACGTTTATCAAGCTCGGGCAACTGCTCAGCACCCGCCCGGACCTGGTGGGCCCCGACTACGTGGAGGAGTTCGAGCACCTCCAGGACAGAGTTCCCCCTGAGCGCTTCAAGCACGTTCGGGCCGAGCTGGTGGCCCAACTCGGCGGCGACATCGAGCAGCGCTTTGAGAGATTCGAGCGCCGCTGCGTGGCCGCGGGGAGCATCGCGCAGGTTCACCGGGCCGTCACGCTCGGCGGGGAGCATGTGGCGGTAAAGGTCCGGCGCCCCGGGATCATCGACACCATCCAGACCGAGTGCGAGATCATCGAGGGCCTCGCCGGACTCATCAAGGCCATGCTCTCCGACGAGGAGACGGTCGACCCCGTCCGGATCGTCCGCGAGTTCACCGAGGCCGTCTCCCGCGAAGTCCACCTCGACAACGAGCGCCGGAACATCGAACTGTTCCGCCGACACTTTGCCGACGACCCAACTGTCCACATCGTAAAGCTCCACGACGAGACCTGCACCGACGGCGTGCTGACGATGGAGTTCATCGACGGCACGAAACCGACCAGCCTCGAAGCCGTCGAAGCCGCCGGGCTGGACGCGAAGCTCCTTGCCGGTCGGCTGGCCGACTTCATCCTGCGGCAGATCTTCGAGTTCGGCTTCTTCCACACCGACCCGCACCCGGGCAACCTGTTCATCCTGCCGGACAACGTGCTGGCCCCCATCGACTTCGGGCAGGTCGCCTGCCTGACGGCCGAGGATCGCCTGTTGCTGGGCGAGCTGATCCTGACGATCGTCGAGCGAGACGCCTCGCGCCTGGTCGAGGCGCTCGAGGACGGCGAGATGCTCGACGAGGACACCGACCTCCACACCTTGACGCGGGACACCGAGGAGACGTTCGCC
>CAZEJA010000191.1:4748-6412 GCA_964512215.1 uncultured Planctomycetaceae bacterium | reverse complement strand
CGGATCGTGGTCGAAGCCGCTCTCCCAGTACCATCCGCCCAGGGATCTCAAGCCCGCGCTTGCGTACTGCCCCTTCGCCTTGCCGCGCCCCGGGAAGGGCTTGTCGCTCAGGTCCAGCGCCCACGGGCACCGCGGAAACGGCGCGCGCTTGCCCGTGTCGGCGACGTTCCACAGGTTACACCGCCCCATGTGCCCCTTGCGGGTCATCTGGAACTCCGCGCCGGCGAGTTCGCCGATCACGCCATGTCCCGTGCAGTCGGCCACGAGGCGGCTGGTCAGTCGCACGCGGCGCCCGGTGGTGGTGTCCTGTGCGATGACGGCCGCGATGGCGCCGTCGCGCATCTCCACGCCGTTGGCGCGATGCCCCAGCAGGAGCGTGATGTTCTTCTCCACCTTGACCAGGGCGGTCTTGCGGTCGTCCTCGTACAGGTCGGCGGTGTTTGTCGGCCCGTAGTGGGCGCGCCGCTTCTGGTCCAACTCCTTTACGACGTCGCCGATGCGGGGATAGGGTTCGAAGTTCGTTTTCCCATTGAGCCAGACCCGCACCTCGGAACTGTTGTTCCCCCCGAGAACCGGACGGTCCTGCACGAGCGCTACGGTCAGCCCCAGGCGCCCGGCGGAGAGAGCCGCGGATGTCCCCGCGATGCCCCCACCGACCACGACCAGGTCGAACGTCCCCCCGTCGGGCGGCGATCGGGGCAGGCCCAGCACCTTGCGGCGCCATGCCGTCAGCGCCTCCAGATCGTCCGGCGGGCGGAAGTCCTGGTCGACGCAGAACGCGATCGCCTCGCAGCGCCCCTCGAACCCCGTCAGGTCGTGCAGCGCGACGGTCGCCTGCTTGCCCGCAATGTCCACCGTCCCGCCGTCGTGCCACCGCCACTTCGCTCCCTCCGTGCCGAAAGTCGTCGCCAGCGCCTTACCGTCCACCAGCACCTGGAACTTCCCCGGCGCACCGGGCGCCTTCCACGGGGCGACCCAGTCCCGCGTCCGCACCCAGACGCGGTAGCTCCCCGCCGCGGGGAACGTCACGGTCGTGGACGCGTCCTTGACGGGCACGCCCAGCCCGTGCGCGAGCAGAAACGGCGAGCCCATCTCGTCCATGAACTGCTGATCGAGCACCCATCCGCCCCGATCGCCGAAGCCCTCCGCCTCGACGAGAACAACGTCCTTCTGGGACGGCTCGACCTGGCTCTTCTGCGTCGGCGGCGCTGGAGGCGTGTAGGCCTCGATCTCCCAGATCCGCGCAAGCCCGTCCACCATCCCGGTTACGGTCAGGCGGATGCGCTGCGTCCGGATCGGGTCGAACCGCACGCCCCAGTGCACCCGCCTGTTGCCCGAGGCGGCCGCGCCGGGGATGGGCTTCCACGCGCTGCCGTCGTGATACGCCAGCGAGAAATCCTCCAGCACGCCAACGATCTGCTTCGTCTGGTTCCAGCCGCTGACGATGCGGACGGCGGAGATCGTCTGCGGCGCGTCCCACGCGAGTTCCACGACGTGCGGCAGCTTGGTGCCACTGACCCATCGCAGGTTGTTGTCCTTTGGGGCGGCTTTGCCGTCGTTGATGAAGGACCCCTTGTACTTGCCGCTCGCGTGGTTGCTGGAGACGGTAACCTTCGCGACGAGGGCCAGGTTCGTCCCGGCCGAGGCCAGCCACGGCAGCGGCT
>CAZEJA010000191.1:0-4648 GCA_964512215.1 uncultured Planctomycetaceae bacterium | reverse complement strand
ACCTTCGCGACGAGGGCCAGGTTCGTCCCGGCCGAGGCCAGCCACGGCAGCGGCTTCGGGTCGGCCGCGGCCGGCTTCTTCTTTCCGTCCAGTCCGCCTCCCGCTCTGGGCTTGTGTTCCCTGGGCAAGGGCTCCTTGCCGACGCCGCGGCTCATCAGATCCTTCAGGGCGTCGAGGTGGTGCTCGTAGACGCCGCGGGGCATGGTGTTGTGCTTCTTGCACAGCGAGGCCGCCATGCCCAGCACCTCGCCCATCATGCCCGTGGTCCGCATCACGCGGATCGTGCCCAGCGCCACGTGCGTCACCGAGATGTTTCGCCCGGCCATGAACAGGTTCTCGACGTTCCGCGAGTAGAAGCAGCGATAGGGAATCGCGTAGGGCTTGATCCGCACGTGCTTGGCGACGGTGCGAAACTCGCGGCCGGCGAAGTGCTTCGTGTTCTCCGGGTGCGGGTAGTGCAGGTCAATGGACCAGGTGGTCGTCACGCTGGCGTCGGGGAAAGGCTTCCGCGAGACGACGTCCTGCTGCTTGAGGATCACGTCGCCCAGCAGGCGGCGGCTCTCGCGCTTGCCCGCGACGAAGGCGACCCACGACAGTTCCCGCCGGGCGTACTTCGCGTTCTTCGTGCTGCGGTTCTTCTGGAACGCCCAGTTGCCGTACACCGCCCGCAGTCCGTGATCGCGAATCCGCTCGGCGTCGGCGATCTGGTCGAGGTTCATGCCCGTCTCCCAGTTCCAGTTGCCGTCGAGGGCGTGCTGGCAGGTGGCCTCGGTGAACTGGATCGCCCACGGGCAATCGGGGAACGGGGACTCTTCCCTCGTCTCACGGGAATACCACATGACCGAGGCGCCCATGACCTGGCGGTCGGCCTTCTCGGGGGCGAGGGCCTCGCCCGTCTCGGCGCGGCTTTCGCGCCCGACGCGGTAATCCGCCCCCGCGAGGAAGCCGAGGTTCCCGTCGCCCGTGCAGTCGGCGAACAGCCTGCCGGGGAAGCGCATCTCCCTGTTGGTCCGGATGTTCCTGGCGATCACGGCGACGATCCGCCCGTCGCGCGTCTCGGCCTTGGTCGCATGCATGCTCAGGAACAGGTGCAGGTTCTTCTCCGCGCGGACGACGCTGAGCTTCCGGTCGTCGCCGTACTCCTTGCCCGGGCGGGCGTTGCCGTGATGGCCCGAGTCCAGCTCGTCGACCACGTCGCCGAGTTGCGGGTACGGAGGTAACTGCATCTTGCCGCTCAGGTGCACGCGGACTTCCGAACTGTTGTTGCCCCCCAGCACGGGACGGTTCTGGATGAGCGCGACGTTCAAGCCCAGTCTCGCCGCGGAGATGGCCGTGCACGTCCCGGCCACGCCGCCGCCGACGACCACGAGGTCGAACGATCCCGCGTTGTCGGGCACGTCGGGCAGGCGCAGCAGTTTCCGACGCAGCGCCGCCAGGGCCTTCATGTCCTCCGGCGGGCGGAAGTCCGGGTCGCGCGAGAAGAGGATCGCATCGCAGCGCCCGTCGAAGCCCGTCAGGTCGCGCAGCGCGACGGCCGCCTTCGCCTCGCGAATCTCGACCGTCCCCCCGTGCGGCCCTTGCCACTGGTCCCCCGCCGTGCCGAGGACCGTATTGAGCGGGCGGCGGTTGACCACCAGGCGGAACTTGCCCGGTGCACCTTCCCCCTTCCAGGGCGACGCCCAGTCCCACGTGCGGACCCACACGCGGTACGTCCCCGTCGCGGGGAACGTCACCGTCGTCTCGGCGTCCTCCACGGGCCTGCCCATTCCGTGCGCCAGCAGCATCGGCGAGCCCATCTGATCCATGAACTGCTGGTCGATCACCCACCCGCCGCGGCCGTCGAAGCTCTCGGCCTCCACGAGCACCAGCCCCTCCGTCTCAGGTTCCTTCGCCTGCATGTCGCTTGCTCCCAGCGCGCACGTTACGACCGCCCCGCACACCGCCGCCACGCACCAGATCCGTGGTATCTTCATCGCAGCACCTCTCTCTTGACTCGCCGGCATTCCCGCAACGGCTGCAACCCGATAGGATACCGCCGCACGAACCGCATCGGAAGGGACCAGGGCGGTTTTGTCGCCCCCAAAGCGGACGGGTAGATGCGCTGGCGGGAGGGGCGGAAAGATGGTATCACGTACAGACACGAATTCCCCACTCGGCCGGACCGTCCGGCAAGGAGACTGGAAATGACTGAAGACACGCCTCCGATCCAACCGCAGCGCCCCGCGACGCCTCCGGGCACGCCCCCGCCGGCGGCGCCCGCCGCCCAGCCGCAGGTGATCTACTGCCAGGCGCCGCAGAAGAAACGCAGCTTCTTCCGCAAGATGATCATCACGCTCTTCGGGCTCATCGTACTCCTGTCGATCATCATGAACGTCTACCTGACGGCCATCCTGGCCAGTCAGTTCCAGGGCACGATCAGCCAGAACGTGCTTCGCCCGGGCGAGAAGGACAACGAGAATGTCGTCGCCGTGTATGGCATCTCGGGGGTCCTGGATGGTTCAGCCGCCGGGCGGTTCGAGAGCTTCTACCGGGAAGTCGCGGACGACCCGAACGTCCGGGCGATCGTGCTTCGCGTCAACAGTCCCGGCGGCGGCGTGACCTCGTCCGATCAGATCCACGAGATGATCCAGCGCCTCAAGACGAAGAGCGGCAAGAAGGTGGTGGTGTCGATGGGCGGCATGGCCGCCAGCGGAGGCTACTACGTATCCGCCCCGGCCGACGAAATCTTCGCCGAACCCACGACCATCACGGGCAGCATCGGCGTGATCATGGGCTGGTTCGTCCTGGAAGGCACGCTGGAGAAGATCGGCGTCGAGCCCGTCCTGCTGAAGTCCACGAACGCGCAGGGCTGGAAGGATGAACTCAGCGCGCTGTCGCAGCCGGACGAGCGCCAGCGCAAGCACCTGCAGGAAGTTCTGGACAAGATGCAGGACCGCTTCGAGACGGTCGTCCGTGCCGGGCGAAAGGGCAGGCTCAAGGAAAAGGAAACCAGCTACACGCTGACCGTCGGCAAGGGCGACAAGGCCCGGCAGGTCCAGCACACCGAGATCGAGCCGCTCAACGGCAAGATCTACCTGGCCGACGAGGCGAAGGAGTTGGGGCTGATCGACGAGATCGGCTATCTGGACAAGGCCATCGACCGCGCCGTCGAGCTCGCGGCCGTGGGCAAGCCCAGCGTGATCCGCTACGCCCCCCGCAAGGGACTCCTCGAGCAGTTGCTGTCGTCCAAGACGGACGCGGGCCTCTCGGCGGCCCCCGATCTGCTGGACCGCCTTCAGACGCCGCGACTGATGATGATGTGGAAGGTCGACTAGCCGCCCATGTCGCGCGCGTGGGCATACACACTGGCCGGCGCCGTGCTGCTCGCCGGCGCGTCGGCGCGGGGCGCGTCGCGGCGCGTGCCGCAGGAGCGCATTGACGCGGCCGTCGCGCGGGCGGTCGCGTATCTGACCCGCCAGATCGGCGAGGACGGGATGTGCGCGGGCGAGTTCCGCCCGGACGACATCCGACAGGGGTTCGGGGGCAAGACCGCGCTGTGCCTCTACGCCCTGCTCGGCGCCGGCGCCGACCACCGCCGGGGCCCCGCCAAGCGCGCGATGGACTGGCTGCTCGCCGCCGAATTGAAAGGCACCTACGCCGTGTCCATGCGGGCCTGCGCCCTGGCCGCGGTCAAGGACGACACGCTGGCCGAGGCGCTGGCCAACGACGTTCGCTGGCTGATCGAAGCGGCGAATAACGACGGCGCATACACCTACGCTTCGGCCGGCGGGAAGGCGACGGCGACGTACGACAACTCCAATAGTCAGATGGCCGTGCTGGGCGTGTGGTCCGGCGCGGGGCGCGGCGTGGAGGTGCCCGCGCGGTACTGGAAGAGAATTCAGCGACACTGGACGGGCGATCAGCACCTCGGCGCGTGGGGCTATCACACCCGCACCCCCGCCGCCAACCGCAAGACGTACGGCTCGATGACGGCAGCGGGGCTGGCGACGCTGTACATCTGCTTCGACAATCTGCGGCGCGACCAGTTCGTCCGCTGCACGGGGCGCCCCGAAGACAAGCCGATCGCCGACGGGCTGAAGTGGCTGGAGGAGAACTTCACCGCGTACGACAATCCGAAGCTCGGGATGAACTGGCTGTACTACTGGCTGTACTGCGTCGAGCGCGTGGGGCTCGCCAGCGGGATGAAGTACTTCGGCAAGCACGACTGGTACGCCGCGGGCGTCGAAGCCCTGCTCGCCGCCCAGAACGACGACGGGTCGTGGTCCGCGGGCGACCGGGTTCCGCAGACCGCCTTCGCGCTGCTGTTCCTCGTGCACGGGCGCAATCCCGTGCTGTTCAACAAGCTGCGGTACACCGGCAAGTGGAACGCCCGCCCGCGCGACCTGGCCAACCTCACGCGCTTCCTGTCCAACACGTTCGAGCGCCCCGTGGGCTGGCAGATCATCGAGGCCGACTCGCCCCTGGCGGACTGGCACGACGCGCCGATCCTCTATCTCTCCGGCGCGGGGCCCATCGAGCTGACCGACAAGCAGATCGACCGCATGCGGAGTTTCGTCCACCAGGGAGGCATGATCCTCTCCGAGGCCGCCTGCAACAACGGCACGTTCACGCTGGACATGCAGAAGATCTACAAGCGCCTCTTCCCCGC
>CAZEJA010000190.1:0-6446 GCA_964512215.1 uncultured Planctomycetaceae bacterium | reverse complement strand
TTCCCCTAATCGGCTAATCGCTATTCGCTCATCGCTATCCCCCCAATCTTGCCGAAGAAACCATAGCGCGACACCCAATGCGAAAGGGCGAACATGCCTGGAAAACCGTTCACCTACTACCTGGTCAAGGCCGTCCGCATCAGCGGTTGGTTTCTGCTGGGGCTGGTGCTACTATTCTTTGTGAGCGGCTATTCGATGTGCGACGAGTTCGGCTTCGGTCGGGTTCTCGATGCGGACACCGCGCTGACGATTCACAAGGCCGTCGACATCCCGCTGCTGGTGTTCTTTCTCGTTCACTCGGCCGCGTCGGTCTACCTGGCGTTTCGGAGGTGGGGATGGATCAAGGGAAGCAGGAAAACTTGACTCCTCCCGGGGGGGCTGGTGAGGACGGAGACGAACAGTCCCGGCGCAGGCTCTCCCGCCGCCGTGCGCTCAAGACCGGTCTGTGCGTTCTCGGCGGAGGCGGCGCGCTGGGCGCGATGGGATGGCAGGTGTACCGGTCCGCCCGGATGGACGCAGCCGTCGAGGTGTTCAAGGGCGACGCCCCGAGCGGCGAGGTCTGGCGCCTCTGGCACGAAGCCGGCTGGGTCAAGGAAGCGCAGCACTACCGCAAGCTCGGGCGGAACGTGCAGTGCATCCTCTGCCCGAACGAATGCCTGCTCGAGCCCGAAGACCGCTCCCGCTGCCGCAACCGCGTCAACAAGGGCGGCACGCTCTACACGATGGCCTACGCCAATCCGTGCTCGGCCAACCCCAACGACCCCATCGAGAAGAAACCGCTCTATCATTTCCTGCCGAGAACGCGGACGTTCTCGATCGCCACGTCCGGCTGCAGCTACCGGTGCCTGAATTGCCAGAACTGGACCATCTCGCAGAGCAAGCCCGAGGAGACGGTCGACCCGCGGCGACGCAATCTGCCCGCGACGCCCGCGGACATCGTGCGCTACGCGACGCGCGCGGGCTGTGCGTCGATCGCCTACACCTATTCCGAGCCGACCGTGTTCTTCGAGTACATGGTCGACACGGCCGCCCTCGCGAAGCAGCAGAACATCAAGAATGTCTGGGTCACGTGCGGCTACATCAATGCCAGGCCCTTGCACCAGCTCTGCGACGTCATCGACGCCGCGAACGTCGACCTCAAGAGCTTCTCCGACGCCGTCTACCGGCGCCTCAACTCGGGCAAGCTCCAGCCGGTGCTCGACACGCTCGTGACGCTGAAGGACCGCGGCGTGTGGTTCGAGGTGACCAACCTCGTCGTGCCCACCTACACCGACGACCTGGACATGATCCGCCGGATGTGCGACTGGCTGCTGGACAACATCGGCCCGGACTACCCGCTGCACTTCTCGCGGTTCCACCCGCAGCACAAGCTCTCCAACCTGCCGCCCACGCCGGTCGATACGCTGCGCCGCGCCGGGCAGGTCGCCCGCGACGCGGGCCTGCGGTACGTCTACATCGGCAACGTCTCCGGCGAGCCCAACAGCGGCACCACCTTCTGCCCCGAGTGCAAGCGCCCGATCATCGTCCGCGTGGGCTACGACGTGCGGACCCTCGATCTCATCGACGGCCGCTGCCGCCACTGCAAGGCGGCCATCGCGGGGGTTTGGAGGGGCTAACGCCCTGGCGTCCCCCTGAGGAGGGGAGGGGTTGTCGGGCATTCCATTTCGGATTTCGGATTGCGGATTTCGGATTGGGACGCGGAGGCATCCTCTCCCCGCTCCACGACGAATGCACGCTCCGGCACCTGCTGGGATGCTGGATCGACGCAGGTATGCTGCCGTTCAATCCGAAATCCCAAATCCGCAATCCGAAATCGCGTTGAATCCCGCTATCATGTCCGCGTCGCAGCCTGACTCGAAAGTTCACGCATGGAAGAGTCCCTCAAACAGCAGGTTCGCCGCGCCCGCGGGAAGTTCATCGCGATGGCGGCTACCTATTGCCTCGGCGTGTTCAACGACAGCTTCTATCGCACCGGGGCGATGCTGATGGCTGTCTATGCGGGGCAGGAGCGGATGCAGGGGGTCGTGACGGCTGTGTTCACCGTGCCTTACCTCCTGTTCGCCGCCCCCGCGGGCTGGCTGGCCGACCGGTACTCCAAACGCCACGTCGTCATCGGCGCGAAGGTCCTCGAGCTGGCGGCGATGGGGCTCGGCGCCGTCGGCATCGTCACCGGCAACTGGTGGTTCGTGATGGTGATGGCCTTCGTGATGGGCTCGCAGTCGTGCCTGTTTAGCCCCGCCCTGAACGGGTCCATCCCGGAACTGTACCCCAAAGAGTACGTCGTGACCGCCAACGCGGTCCTGAAGGTGGTCGTCACCGCGTCGATCCTGCTGGGCGTTTCCGCGTCGGGAGCGGCGCTGAAGGTCAAGGCGCCCTGGCTGAGCGACGTGCCCACCGGACAGTGGATCGTCGCCGGCGGCGTCGTGGGCATCGCCACCCTCGGCGTGCTGATGAGCTTCGGCGTGCCCCGCAGGCCGGCCGCCAATCCGAAGGCCTCCTTCCCGTGGGCCGGACCGCTGGAAACGCTGGGGGAGCTGCGCCGCATCTCACGCGATTCGCTGCTCGCCCTCATCGTCGCCGTCGACGCCTTCGCCTGGTTCGTCGGGTCCGTCATCATCCAGGTCGTCAACCTGCTCGCGAAGAAGCAGTTCGGCCTGGGCAGCGACATGGCCGGCTACATGAACACCGCCGAGATGGTCGGCATCGCCGTCGGCGGGCTCTTCGCGATGCGCGTGGCGAGGGGGGAGAGGTGGCACCGCATCCTGCCCCCCGCGGCGCTGCTCATGGGCGTATTCATGGGCCTGTTTGCGTTGCTGCCGACGCTGCCGGCGGGCTTCCGCCTGCCCGGCGTCTTCGTCCTGCTCGGCGCCATCGGGCTGGCGGGCGGGGCGCTGCTCATTCCCAGTGAAAGCTTCATCCAGATTCGCGCCAAGCCCCACCGCAAGGGCGCCGTTCTCGCAGCCGCCAACTTCGTGATCTTCGCCGGGCTTGTGCTGTCCGGACCGGTCGCCAACGAACTCAACGACCTCCTGCCTCCCACGAGCATATTCGCTGTTCTCGCGGCGATGTCGATTGTACTGTGGGGCGTGTTGATGCTCTCGCTGCCCGGGAGACGCCGTTCATGATCAACTTCCTGTTGCGCATCTTCGTGAACTTCTGCCTGTGGGTGCGGTACCGCATCCGCATCCGCGGGCTGGACGACGTCGCCGAACGGGGCAAGACGGGCATCCTCTTCCTGCCCAATCACCCCGCGCTGATCGACCCGATCATCATGGGCGCCACGCTGCTGAAGGACTTCCACCCGGGCTTCCTGGCCGATCAGCATCAGATCGACCGCTTCTTCGTCCGTACGCTCGCCCGGCGCGCCGGCGCCAAGCCCATCCCCGACGTCTCCAGGGACGGACCCGCCGCCGCCCGGCGGATCCGCGAAGCGCTCGACGAGTGCATCGACGACCTCCGCGCGGGGCGCAACGTGCTGCTGTATCCCTCCGGGTACGTCTACCGTGGACGATACGAGGACCTGCGAGGCAACAGCGCCGTCGAGACGATTCTCAACGAGCTGCCCGACGTTCGCGTCGTGGCCGTCCGGACGACCGGGCTGTGGGGCAGCATGTTCTCCTGGGCGGCGGGCATGCCCAACGTCGGCGCCTGCGTCCGCCGGGCGCTGAAGAGCCTGCTGCTCAACGGCCTGCTGTTCGGGCCGCGACGCAACGTGAACATCCTCTTTCAGAATGCCGACGACCTGCCCCGCGGCGCCGACCGCGAGACACTCAACCGCTATCTCGAGAAGTTCTACAACGCCGACGCGCCGCCCAACACGTTCGTGCCCTACACCTGGTGGGATCGCGGCGGCGTCCGCGCGCTGCCCGAGCCCTCCGTCGCCCGCGACGAAGGCGCCGCAGCCGCCGTACCGGAAACGACCCGCCGCATCGTGCTGGACTATCTCGAAGACCTCTCCGGCGAGAGCGACCTGAGCGACGACGCCCACCTCGCCCGCGACCTGGGGCTCGACAGCCTCGACCGCGGCGACGTGGCGATCTGGCTGGGCACGGAGTTCGGCTTCGGCGAGGTCGAAGTCGAGGCCATCGAAACCGTCGGCGACGTCATGCTGGCCGCCTGCGGGGAGGCCGCCTCCGCCGCCCGCGACCAGCTCGACCCCGTGCCCCGCAAGTGGTTCGCAACCCCGCCCGCCGAACGGGCCGACGCGGCGGCCGGGACCACCGTGCCTGAGGTCTTCCTCCGCCAGGCCCGCCGCCGGCCCGGATGCGCCATCGTCGCCGACCAGACCTCCGGCGTGCGGACCTACCGCGACGTCGTGCTGGCCGTCTCGCTGCTCAAACGCAAGATCGCCGACCTGCCCGGCGACCGCGTGGGCATCATGCTGCCCGCCGGCGTCGGCGCCGACGTGATCTACCTCGCCACCCTCTTCGCGGGCAAGACGCCCGTCATGGTCAACTGGACCGTCGGGCCCCGCAACGCCGTCCACTCCCTCGACCTCGTCGGCGTCCGGAGCGTCCTGACCGCCCAGGCGCTGGTCAAGCGCCTCCAGGCCGCGGGCACCGAGTTCGGCGAACTGCCCGAACGCTTCGTCTACCTCGAAGACATCCGCCGCACCCTCTCCGGCGGCGCGAAACTGCTGGCCTGGCTGCGGAGCCGCACCGCCTGGGCGTCCCTGCTGCCCGCCAGGCCCGCCGATCACGCGGCCATCCTCTTCACCAGCGGGTCCGAGTCGCTCCCCAAGGCCGTCCCGCTGACGCACGAGAATATCCTGACCAACCTCCGCGACGCCGCGAAGGCCATCCACATCCGCCGCGACGACGTCCTGCTCGGCATGCTCCCGCCGTTCCACTCCTTCGGGCTGACGATCGGCACGATGCTGCCGCTGGGCCTCGGCGTCCGCGTGGTCCATCACCCCAACCCCACCGACTCCCGCACGCTCGGCGCCATCACCGAGGTCTACCAGGCCACCATCCTCGCCGGAACGCCGACGTTCCTGGCCGGCATCGTCCGGCGGACGACCGCCGAGCAGCTCGCCACCGTCCGCCTGATCGTCACCGGCGCCGAGAAGTGCCCGCAGCGACTCTACGACGTGCTGGCCGAACGGTGCCCGCAGGCGACCGTGCTGGAGGGCTACGGCGTGACGGAGTGCTCGCCCGTCGTCTCGATCAATCGCGAGGACAGCCCCCGCGCGGGCTCGATCGGGCAGCTCCTTCCCTCCGTGCAGGGCGTCGTCGTCGACGTCGACACGGACGACGCCGCCCCCGACGGCGCGACCGGCGTGCTGCTCGTCCGCGGGCCGAGCATCTTCGAAGGTTACCTCGAGTACGACGGGGCCTCGCCGTTCGTCGAGTTCGACGGCGAGCAGTGGTACCGCACCGGCGACCTCGTCACCCGCGACGCCGACGGAATCATCACCTTCGCGGGGCGCCTCAAACGCTTCATCAAGCTCGGCGGCGAGATGGTCTCCCTGCCCGCCGTCGAAGCGGTCCTGATGCAGCACTACGCCCGCGATACCGACGAGGGCCCCGTGCTGGCCGTCGAAGCCACCGCCGATGAGGCCCGACCGGAACTGGTGCTTTTCGCCGCCCGCGACATCCCCCGCGACGAAGCCAACCGCCGCATCCGCGAGGCGGGCTTGTCGGCCCTGCACAACATCCGCCGCGTCGTCCCCATCGAAGAACTGCCCCTGCTCGGCACGGGCAAGACCAACTACCGCGCCCTCAAGGAACTCCTCGCCGACAGCTGACCGCCCCCCGCAGCCGTCACGGCCGGCGCATCAGTCACGGGCTGCCTTCCGCGGGGCGCCCGCCCTCCAGTTGCTGGATGCGATCGCGGATCTCATCGAGGCCCAGGGAGACGCGGTAGCCGACTCGCTCCGTCCCGCGATGCTCGAAGAGAACGACGCCGATCCAGGACATCTCCACCTCGCCCTCGCCGAGTTTCCGGACAGTCACGCGCCGATGCAGGCCCTTCTCATAGGCGTGCCGCATCAGTGGGAACGCGACCGCCAGGGCCTCGTCCTTCGTCATCGTCGAGGGTCCGTTCGGGAACACGCACGGGTGCTCGATCGTGTACTGAAGCCCTTCCGAGAATCGCAGAACGTACGTGGCTCCGATGTCGTACGTCTTGCCGTCGATCTGCCATTGCTCCGGCCCCGTGCGGGATAGCGGTGCGTTGCCCCCGGCGCCGGGGGGGGCGAGGGTCGACGAGCGCGGGAATCCGATGGCCATCACCGCGTGGACGACCAGCCCGGCCCCGCCGATCGCGCCCAGCGCCAGCCGCAGGGCGCCGAGTGCGCGGACCGTGCGGAACCGCCGCGCGAAGAAGAGCAGGGCGTACGCCCCCATCCCGATGCCCAGGCAACTGATGAGATCGAAGTGGAGCGACCAGCTCTGCCCGTTCGTCACGCGCGTCGTCGGCGCCCGCCCGAAGGACAGCAACACCAC
>CAZEJA010000189.1:0-6459 GCA_964512215.1 uncultured Planctomycetaceae bacterium | reverse complement strand
GGGCAAACTGCGCCTCAAGGCCGCGGGAGGCAGGACGTCCGCCGACGAAATGTTCCACGTGGAACATTCTCGCCGCCTGTCAGCCGAAGGGCTGACGGGCGACGTCGAATTCCTCTCCGACTTCCACCGCGAAAGCAAGCAGGCGATGCTGGCGTCGCTGTCGGTCCTGTCGGTGCCCACGCGACAGCCCGAGGCGTCGGCGCTGTTCGTCCTGGAAGCCTGGGCGGTCGGCGTGCCTGTGGTCCTGCCCGACCACGGCGTGTACCGCGAACTCGTCGAGGCTACCGGCGGCGGACTGCTCGTGACGCCCAACGACGTCGATGCCCTGACGGGTGCGCTGACCGAACTGCTGCTGGACGCCGACCGCGCCCGCGCGATGGGAGCGGCCGGTCGCGAGGCGGTGCTGCGAGACTTCCCCATTAACAAGACAGCCGCCGGGATGATCGACGTCTACCGGACGGCGGCAAGCGAGGCGACATGAACGACTCGGCCCACCCCCTGCTCGAACTGACGCACGCGACGAAACAGTACCCCGGTCCGCCCGGCATGGACGGGCCCGAAGTGCTGCGCGACATCTCACTGACCGTTCGCGCGGGCGAATCGGTCGCCGTCGTCGGCCCGTCCGGATCGGGCAAGAGTACGCTGCTGAACGTCATCGGCACGCTCGACCTCGCCACGAGCGGGACCGTGTTGCTGGACGGGCAGGACCCCGCGAAGCTGACCGACCTGCAACTGGCGGAGTTCCGCGCGCGGCGGGTGGGCTTCGTGTTCCAGCTGCATCACCTCCTGCCGCAGTGCACCGTGCTGGAGAACGTGCTGGTGCCGACGCTGGCCGCCGGGGCGACGGGCGCCGAGCAGGCCGAGGCCCGCGCCCGGGCGCTGCTGGATCGCGTGGGGCTGGGCGAACGGCTCGCCTACCGCCCCGGGCAGTTGTCCGGCGGGGAGTGTCAGCGCGTCGCGGTCGTCCGCGCCCTGATCAACGAACCCGCCCTGCTGCTCGCCGACGAGCCCACCGGCTCGCTCGACGCCGCCGCGGCGGGCGCCCTGGCCGAACTGCTCGTCGAACTCAACCGCGAACAGGGCCTGGCCCTGATCGTCGTGACACACTCGCTGGACCTCGCCCGGCGGATGGACCGCGTGCTGCACCTGCGCGACGGGCGACTCGAAGACGGAGAAGGACCCGAATGACCCCCGCGACGCTCGTCAAGCGAAGCCTGCGCCACTACTGGCGGACGCACGCCGCCGTGGCCGCCGCGGCAGCCGTCGCGACGGCGGTCCTCGTCGGCGCGCTGGTCGTCGGGGATTCCGTCCGTCACAGCCTCCGCGCCCGCGCCGAAGCGAGGCTGGGACCCGTCCACCAGGCTCTCGTCACGCCCGGGCGGACCTTCCGCGCCGTGATCGCCGATCCACTCCACGAGAAAACCGGCAATCGCATCGCGCCGATGCTCGCCCTTCGCGGCACGGCCGAGACGGACGACGGCACGGCCCGCGCCAACCGCGTCCGCGTCCTGGGCGTGGACCCGCATTTCTGGGCCATGGCCCCGGAATACCCCGTCCCTCGCCCCGACGCCGGGGAGATCGTCCTCAACGAGACGCTGGCCGCCAAACTCGGCGCCGACGTCGGGGACGAAGTGCTCCTGCGAATCGAGAAACCCGGGTTCCTCTCGGGCGACGCGCCGCTGTCGGGCGAGGCCGACGATTCGCTCGCCGTCCGCCTGACCGTCCACGCCGTCGCGTCGGCCGGGCAGTTCGGCGACTTCTCCCTCCAGGCCGACCAACTCCCCGCCGCCAACGCCTTCGTGCCGCTCGGTTGGCTGCAGAAGTTCGTCGCCCTCCCCGACCGGGCCAACACGCTCCTGCTCGGCGGGACCGCGACCTGGGGGCAGTCCTCGGGGGCCGCCAACGAACGCCTCTGGAGACACTGGACGCTCTCCGACGTCGAACTCGACGTCCGCGAACTGCCCGAGCAGGAGGCGCTGGAACTGCGGTCGCACCGCGTATTCCTCGAAGCCCCGGTTCTCGCCGCCGCCGAGGCGGCCCCGGGCGGGCAGGTGATCTTCTCGTATCTCGTCAACGAACTCCGCCGCGGCGACCGCGCAACGCCCTACTCCATCGTCACCGCCATGACGCCCGCGCCCGGCGGACCGGTCCCGCCCGAGATGCGTGACGACGAGATCGTCCTCAACCAATGGCTGGCCGACGACCTCGGCGCAAACGTCGGCGACGAAATCAGCGTGAAGTACTTCGTGGTCGGTCCGGGCAATCGCCTGGTTGAGCAGTCGTCGCGGTTCCGCGTGCGGGCGATCGTGCCAATGGACGCGCCGGGCATCGACCGCGAGCTGATGCCGAGTTTCCCGGGCGTCGCCGACGTGGACGACTGCAGCCAGTGGGAGCCGGGCCTGCCCATCGACCTCGATCGCATCCGCGACAAGGATGAGGAATACTGGGACCGCTACCGGGGCACGCCGAAGGCGGTCTTCACGCTGGCGGCCGGGCAGCGAATGTGGGGCAACCGCTTCGGCGCCGCGACGGCCGTCCGCTGGCCCGCGACGCTTGGACGCGACGCAGTCGCCGGCGCGATCCGCGGGAGTCTCGACCCATCGACGCTGGGCCTGTTCTTCCGGCCCGTCCGCGAACAGGGGTTTGCGGCCAGCCGCGAGGGCATCGACTTCGGGCAGTTGTTCATGGGCCTGAGCTTCTTCCTCATTGTCTCGGCCGTCCTGCTGACGGCGCTGCTGTTCGTGCTCGGCGCCGAACAGCGCCGCCGCGAAGTCGGCACGCTGCTGGCCGTCGGGCTCGCGCCCGGCATGGTGCGGCGGATGCTGTTGGGCGAGGGACTGGTGCTGGCCGGCATCGGCGCTGTCGCGGGCGCCGCGGGCGGGCTGCTCTACACCCGCGGGCTGCTCTGGGCGCTGTCGGGGGTCTGGAGCGGCGCGGTCGCCTCGGCGCCCATCCGCTTCCACGCAGAGCCCTACACCGTCCTCGCCGGAGCAACGAGCATGATCCTCGTCGCCATGGGCGCAATCTGGCTGGTCGTGTGGCGCCAGGCCCGACGACCCGCGCGGGAACTGCTCGCCGGTGCCGCCGGCGCCGCGGGCGGACGAGGACGGGCCCGGATTGCGCCGGCCGTTGGAGCCCTCGCACTCCTCGCAGCGATCGGGTTGGTCGCGGCCGGTCTGGCCGGCGCGATCGAATCGGCGGGCGCGTTCTTCGGCAGCGGCGCCCTGCTGCTGGTCGCCGCCATCGCAGCCAGCCGAACGGTACTGCGATCCCTCGCCAGCCGCTCCGGCGTCCACCGCCTCTCCGCCGCGTCGCTCGCCCTCCGCGGGGCGGCCCGCCGACCCGGACGAAGCCTCGCCGTCGTCGCCCTGCTCGCCTGCGGGAGCTTCCTCGTCGTCGCCGTCGGCGCCAACCGCAAGGACCCCGCCGCCGGGGCAGATCGGCGGGCCTCCGGCACGGGCGGCTTCGCCTTCTACGCCGAGACCGCCCTGCCCGTCACCGACGATCTCACCGACGAAGCCGGACTGAAGGCCGTTGCCCTCGACGGCGCCCTGCCCGCGGGAGTGGCCTTCGTGCCGCTCCGCGTCCGCGACGGCGACGATGCAAGCTGCCTCAACCTCAACCGCGCCCAGACGCCCCGCCTGCTCGGCGTGGACCCGGACATGCTGGCGGGCCGCGAGGCTTTCGCCTTCGCCGATGTCCCCGACGGCGTCGAGCAGCCGTGGCGACTCCTCGCCGATCGCCCCGACGACGACGTCGTCCCCGCCATCGCCGACCAGGCCACCATCGTCTGGGCGCTCGGCAGGAACGTGGGCGACGAGCTGACGTTCCTCGACGACCGCGGGCAAACCTTCCGCGTCCGCCTGGTCGCCGCAATGACCAACTCCATCCTGCAGGGCTCGCTGCTGATCGCCGAGGAGCACTTCACCGAACGCTTCGCCTCCGAGGCGGGCTTCCGGGCGATGCTCATCGACGCCCCGCCGCCCGCGCGAGAGGCGGCCGCCACCGCCCTGACCGAGTCCCTCCCCCTCCAGGACGCCGGGCTGGAGTTGCAGCGGACCGACCGGCGGATCGCGATGTTCTCCGCGGTCGAGAACACCTACCTGTCCATCTTCCAGATCCTCGGCGGGCTGGGCATGCTGCTGGGCAGCGCCGGTCTCGCCGTCGTCGTCCTGCGGAACGTCCTCGAACGCCGCGGCGAACTCGCCCTGATGCGGGCGGTGGGCTTCTCCCGGGCGTCGCTGCGACGACTGGTCCTGTGGGAACACTGGGCGCTGCTGGCGGGGGGCATGATCTGCGGCGTGGTGTCGGGCGTGGTCGCGGTCCTGCCCGCGCTGCGGTCGGCCGGGGCGGAGGTGCCCGTCGGAGCCCTGGCCGTCACCGTGGCGGCGATTGGAATCGGCGGGGCGGTCTGGACGTGGCTGGCCGCGGCGGCCGCGTTGCGAGGGCCTTTGCTGAACTCGCTGCGGAACGAGTAGCTTTTCCCGGCTCAACATGCGAAAATAGACATTCCTGTTATGCGAAGCCAACCGGTAGTCATCATCGTTTCCGTGCTTCTCGGCGCCGGCGGGGCGACGGCCGTCGCGCTGTGGCTGCGCGAGGACCCGACCGCCGACTTCGCGATGCGCCGCCCCGGCATGGACAACGTCCCCGCCCCCACCACCGCGGCTGCGGGAGCGCCGAAGGAGATCATCGGCACGCTCACCAAAGGCGAGGGCACGCCCTCGGACCTGCCCGGGTCCTGGCCTCGTTTCCGCGGGGCGGCACTCGACAATATCTCCAAAGAGAAGGTCCCGCTCGCCCGCACGTGGCCCGCGAAGGGCCCGAAGAAGCTCTGGCAACTCGCCGTCGGCGAGGGCTACGCGGCGGCAGCCATCCACCGCGGGCGCGTGTACGTGATCGACTACGACAAGAAGAACCAGGCCGACGTCATCCGCTGCCTGTCGCTCGCCGACGGCAAGGACATCTGGCGGTACTCGTACAGCGCGTCCGTCAAGCGCAACCACGGCATGAGCCGGACCATCCCCACGGTCACGGACAAGGTCGTCATCACGATGGGCCCGCTCTGCCACGTCACCTGTCTCGACGCGACGACGGGCGAGAAGAAATGGGCGAAGGACCTCGTGGCCGAGTATGGCACGAAGTGGCCGCCCTGGTACGCCGGACAGTGCCCGCTTGTCGAAGGCGACCGCGTCATTCTCGCCATAGGCGGGACGGACGTGCTGATGACGGCCCTGAACGTCGAGACGGGCGAGACCGTCTGGGAGACGCCCAACCCCCGCGGCTGGGGCATGACGCACTCGTCGGTCATGCCCATGGAGTTCTACGACCAGCGGATGTACCTGTACTGTGCGACGAAGGGCGTGGTGGGTGTCGCAGCCGAAGACGGCAAGGAGAAGTGGCAGACGCCGAAGTGGAAGATCGGCATCGCGAACATCCCCTCCCCCCTGCCGCTGCCCGGACAGAAGATCTTCCTGACGGGCGGCTACAACGCGGGCAGCGCCATCCTGGAGTTGACGGAAGAGGGCGAGACGATCGTGCCCGTCATCGCCTCGCGGATCGCCCCGGCGGTGTTTTCCTCGGAGCAGCACACGCCGATCCTCTACGAAGGGCACCTCTACGCCGTCCGCCCGGACGGGCAGCTCACGTGTGCGTCGCTCGACGGGCAGGTCGTCTGGACCAGCGGGGCGGCCGAGACGTTCGGGCTCGGGCCCTTCCTGATCGCCGACGGGCTGATCTACGTGATGGACGACGATGGCCATCTGACGATGGCCGAGGCCACCCCCACCGGCTACAAGAAGCTCGCGGAGGCCAGGATCATCCTCGGCGGGCACGACGCCTGGGGGCCGATCGCCCTGGCCGGCGGGCGGATGATCGTGCGCGACATGCGAAAAATGGTCTGCCTGGACGTGCGGGCCCAGTGAGATGAAGGACGACGGAATGCGAACGGGTCGGTTGAAACATCCCGGACGAGGCGTCTCGGCCACCGAGGCGGTGATCGCGCTGGTCGTGTTCGTCGCGGCCGCTGTGGCGGTTATCGTCGTCCTGTGGGACCCCAAGCCCGACGGCGGCGGCTCGTTGGGCGTCGCGGACCTTCAGAAGGTCGACCCGAAGCTGATCCTCTACGAGGAGGACGTCGAGGCGACGATCCAGACGGGCTTCGAGGAATCCCGCGGCATCGCCGTCGGGGCGGACGACGCGATCTACGTCGCGGGGGACGAAGCGATCCACGTGGTTGCCCCCGACGGCAAGCGCGAAGCGGACGTGAAGCTCGACGCCCCGCCCCGCTGCCTCGCCGTTGACACCGACGGAACGATGTATGTCGCGACGACCACTCGCGTGCAGGTGGTCGATCCGGCCGGTAAGGTCGCCGCGACCTGGGCGCCGGTGGGTGAGAAGGCGGTCATCACCTCGATCGCCGTCATGTGATCTGCCACCTGCTTCGCCTCAGGTTTGGGG
>CAZEJA010000188.1:0-6468 GCA_964512215.1 uncultured Planctomycetaceae bacterium | reverse complement strand
GTAGCCGTCGGCGTAGCCCACGGGCACGAGCCCGGTGCGGCTGGGGCGGTCGAACGTGTGGGTCAGCCCGTACCCGCAGCGGCTGCCGGCGGAGGCGTCCTTGACCTGCATCAGCCGCCCCCACAGGCGCAGGGCGGGGCGGAGCGGGAGCTTCGTGAGCATCTCGTCGGAGGGCTGGTACCCGTACATCGCCACGCCGGGGCGGACCATGTCGAAGTGGGCTTCGGGCAGGTCGATGGCGCCGGCGGAGTTGGCGGCGTGCAGCGTCAGCCCGCCGCGCCCGCCCGCGGCGTCGACAGCTTGGCCGAACCGGGCGAGCTGCTCGCGGGCGAACGTCTTGTCGGCCTCGTCGGCGGTCGCGAGGTGGGTGTAGAGCCCCGTCAGGCGCAGGGGACCCAGGTTGTGGATGCTGCGCACGAGTTCGGGGGCTTCGTCGCAGGACACGCCGCTGCGCCCCATGCCCGTATCGATCATCACGTGCACGTGGGCGTCGGCGCCGACGCGGCGGGCGTGCTCGGCGACGTCTTCGGCCTCGGCAGCGCTGACGATCGTCAGCGTGACGTTCTGGGCGATCAGTTCTTCCAGGGCATCGCGCAGTTCCGCGCCGTCGGCGTAGGCGCAGGCGGAGAAGAACATCAGGATCGGTCGCTCGTAGCCCAGTCGCCGCAGGCGGATCGCCTCCTCGGGCGTCGCGACGCCGAGCATGTCGGCCTCCTCGGCGAGCAGCCCGAGCAGCGTCTCCAGCCCGTGCCCATAGCAGTCGGCCTTGACGACGCCGCAGAGCTTGACCCCGGGGCCCAGCCCCGCGCGCAGGGCGGCGAGGTTGGACCGGACCGCTGAGGCCGAGATTTCCGCGGTGAGATAGCTTTCCATGATCGCTCGCGCAACACCGGCGCCGGCCTGCGGACAGGCCGTCGCACTATACCTGTTTCGGCCAAGCCGCCCGCAAAGGATGAATCTCGTTGTCGCATCGCCCCCAAGCCGGGGGTTGCTGAGGAACGCACCGCGAAGTCACAAGCGGCAGGGCGGGGAGGGGCGAATGGGCGTGGACGCGCGGGGGGCGATTTGGTACCATGCCCGGCTGCGACGAGCGTCGCGAGATATCGTCTGTTTCCAATGGGTAGAAGGACAATGGCTAAGAACGTAGCGATTATGGGCGCCACCGGCGCCGTGGGCACCGAATTCCTGACCATCCTCGCCGAGCGGGACTTCCCGATGGCGAGCCTGAAGTTGCTGGCGAGTCATCGTTCGGCCGGCAAGAAACTGACGTTCCGGGACGAGGAACTGACGGTCGAGGAACTGGGCGAGAACAGCTTCGAAGGCGTCGACCTGGTGCTGGCGTCGGCGGGCGGGAGCCTGTCGGAGAAGTACGCCCCCATCGCCGTCGAGGCCGGGGCGGTCGTCGTCGACAACACGTCGGCCTTCCGCATGGACCCCGAGGTCCCGCTGGTCGTCCCCGAGGTCAACCCCGAGGCGATCGCGACGCACAAGGGCATCATCGCGAACCCGAACTGCTCGACGATCATCATGAACGTGCCGGTCTGGCCCCTGCACAAGGCCAATCCCGTCCGCCGCACCGTGGTCAGCACCTACCAGGCCGCCAGCGGCGCCGGCGCGCAGGCGATGGCCGAACTGGAACTGGGCGCCCGGGCGTTCCTGGCGGGCGAGCCCTTCGAGCCGAAGGTCCTGCCTCACCCGGCCGCCTTCAACGTGTTCAGCCACAACTCCGACGTCGGCGAGGACGGGTACAACGTCGAGGAGCGCAAGATGGTGCTCGAGACGCGGAAGATCTTCGCCTGCGAGGAGATCCTCATTACGGCCACCTGCGTGCGCGTGCCGGTCATGCGGGCGCACTGCGAGTCGATCAACCTCCAGTTCACGAACCCCATCACCGAGGACGAGGCCCGCGACCTGCTCGCGGACGCCCCGGGCGTGAAGATCGTCGACGACCGCGAGAAGAGCTACTTCCCGATGCCCCTGGACGCGACCGGGCAGGATGACATCCTGGTCGGGCGCATCCGCAGCGACCTGTCGCAGCCGGACGGGTGTGGCATTGAGATGTTCGTCAGCGGCGACCAGATCCGCAAGGGCGCCGCGCTGAACGCCGTGCAGATCGCGGAGATGCTCTAGAGCCGAGCGCTTTTTGTTGCCGTTCCCGCTCGTGAGAGACGACAATGATGTAGCGGCGCCGTGCGAGGCGATTTCAGGGAACCCCGCGGGCGCCCGAGCGTCGGAAGTTGGGAGCGAGGTGCGCTGGATGCGTATGGTGTGTGGTCACATTGTGTTGCTGGCCGTCGCGGCGGGTGCGGGCGCCGTCACCGTGGACGATGCGAAACTCGCCGCCGCGCGACGGGAGATCGAGACGCAGTACGGGGGCATCCTCAAGGAAGTCCAGGGCACGCAGTCCGAGGTGGACGACGTGGCGCTGGCCAAGCAACTTCTGATCGTCGCCGGGGAGGGGGCGGATTCCCCGGAGATGCAGTTGGCGCTGATCCGGACGGCCATCGACGTGGTCCTGCCGCTCAACGGCGACGAGGCGATCAAGGTGCTCGGGCAGGGCATGGACGCCGCCGAGGCGGTTCAGCCGTACACGCCGATCGAGCGGGCGGCGATCGGGCGGAAGGTGGCGACGGGGCGTCTGGCCCGGGCGCAACTGCGGCGCGCAAGCCCGGAGGAGGTCAAGTCTCTGGCGGCAGCGGCGGCGCGGGCGAATCTGGCCTACGTGGCGGCCGCCGCCAAGGAGGCGAAGATCCCCCCGGAGACGGACGCGGCCTTGACGGCCGCCCGGAGGCTGCACACGAAGTTCAAGTTGACGGGTGTGACCGAGCACTTGCGGTCGGTCGAGACGACACTCCGCGAGGCGCGCTTGTGGCGGATGCGCCTGGGGCAGGCCGAAGCGCGGCTGAAGGAGGCGACCGACCGGGGCGACGCGACGGCCATCATGTCCGCCAGCCGCCAGGTGGGACGCCTGCACCTGGAGCACAGCGGCGACGTGGTGCTGGCGGGCAAGTATTTCTCGGCGGCCGGAAGCGACGAGGACCGGGCGATCCTGGCCGGGGCGTCGTTCCTGGGCGACCCCGCGAGCGTGGATTCGCAGTCCCTCCTCGCCGCGGCGGAGATCCTCACGCGGCAGGCGCGGACGTTGGAGTCCCCGGCCAGCCTGGGCGTGGCCCGCTGCGCGCTGGCGATGTGCAAGCACTACGTGGCGGGCGAGCCATCGGTGGTCGGCGGGACCCGGGCGCGACTGCTGATCGGGCAGTTGGAGGTGATCCTGGGCGAGACGGAGGCCGACAAGATTCTCGCGGCGATCGAGAAGCAGTACGGCAAGCTCTCCGGCGCCATCACGGTCATACAGGGCAAGAAGATTTCTCCGGCGCCATCACGGTCATTCAGGGCAAGAAGATTCGTGTGACGTACGACTTCTCGGATGAGAAGCAGATGAAGGACTGGCGCCCGGGGCGGGCGACGTGGCAGGTGGGCAAGGGCGTGCTGGCCTGCAAGACGGGGGCCTACGACACGGGGCGGGCGGGCAACGTACTGCGGTTCCGCCTGGACCGGCCGTTTACCGTCAGCATGCATACCCAGGCGGACAACGAGGCGGGCTTCCAGTTGTGGGTCCGCTACAAGACGGGGGACAGCTACACCACGTATCTGAGCTTCGCGTTGTCTCGGGACGAGGGGATCAAGACCTACGTGGGCGGCTACGTGCCCGACGACCTCCGCGGCAAGCTGGTCAAGGGCAAGCCCTACCGGTTCGAGTTGGGCTACGATGGAACGGAGAAGCTCATCTGGCGGGTCAACGGCAAGGTGATCCGGTCGTACAAGAAGGAGAAACTGGCGTCGTATCTGACGTCCCGCTACGCGTTCAACCTGGGCCTGACGACGGAAGGCTCGGACTACAAGCTCACGAGTTTCGACAATGTCTCGATCGAGGGGACCGTGGTCGTCACGACACCGGAAGAGGCCGCCGCGGCGGCCAAGAAGGCAGCCACCACCAAGCCGGCCGGCAGCGCCACATCGGACGCCATCGAGAAGGCCATCGAAGACCTCCTCAAGGGCATCCCCGGCCCCACCACCAAGCCGGCAGGAAAATAGGGACGCTACCCGTTTTTCGCTCCGGCTTGCCCGGACAGATCAGAGAAGGCAGGCGAAAGACGGGTAGCGTCCCTATTTTCCCGCTTACCACCCCAGCGCCTCGCGGATCTTGGTTTCTTTCCGGCTGACGACGTATCGTCCCGCGGCCAGCAACAGGTCGCGCTGGTCGGCGGACGGGCTGGACCAGGTCGAGACTTCGCGGCAGGCCTGGTAGGGCGTGACGTCTCGGGCGTTCCACCTCTCCGCGCAGTCGCGCCTGAGCCCGTGATCGCAGAAGACGGTGAAATCCTCCAGCCCCAACAGGTCCTCGAAGCGGAGGAAGACCGGCTGAATGTCCCCGCCGAACTTCGCCGAGGCCGCCAGCGCTCGGGCGATCTCTTCGGACCGGCCGCGCCAGGAATCCAGCGGCGAGGTCATCGTCTGGAACATCGAGCTGAGCTTGTCCGGCTTGCGTCGCCCGGAGGAGAAGGGGCGCAGGGGCCCGTTGTAGGCGTCGATTGCGATCAGCACCTTCCGGCGCACGTCGGGGTGCTTCTCGTCCCGCAGGAGCCGCAGCGCCGTCAGCAGGCCGAGGTTGTCGGCCGGTCCGCCGTCGACGAGGCGCAGGTACGGGTAGTCCGCGTCGTAGCCGCTGTCCAGCACCGTCGCGGGGATCAGGATGGGGAACTTCCCGCTGGCCGTCATGCCGACCGACAGCGGGATGGCGTCAACGAACTCGTGGTACCCGTGGCGTCGGGGGTCGTAGCGGCGCCGCTCCATGTGGTGGACGTACCCCCGCACGCGGTACCGCTGGAGAGTGTCCGGCGCGAACGGGAAGATCGAGCCGTTCTCAAAGACCATGGCGTTGGAGATCCAGAAGGGCAGGCGGGCGGGCCCGGGGCGGTCGGGGCGGATGAAGACGTCGCCGAGCGTCAGGGCGGCGCTGCGCGGGTCTTGCTGTGCGGCGAGTCTGCCCCGTCGCCACTCGCACCCGAGCACGCGGGAGTCCAGGGCGGATTCCAGGAAGTCGCCCGCGTCGAGCATGCCAAGCGTCGCCAGCGAGAAGGCGCCTTCGAGCGTCAACTGGGCGTACCCGCGTTCCAGGCGCCGCAGGAGGTCCGGATCACAGGTCTGGTTCGGCAGGCCGACCGGGGCGGCTGGGTGGTCCTCGTCCGGCCAGCGAAGGGCTCGATCGAGGCGATAGTCCTTTGGCGATCCCGTGTAGGGACGTTCGCCGCCGAAGTAGATGTGATCGTGCAGGCTGGACAGGTAGACCCCGACGCCGATGCTGCCGCCCGAGACGGTCGAGAAGTAGTCGATCGCGCCGAGCCCGTGCGGCCAGGGCGCGTCGGCCCGGCGGATCCGTTCCAGGCCCATCAGGACGCCGAGGGAGAAGTAGGCGGCCCGCTGCGATCCGCCGGAGACGGCCGCGGCGACGGCGACGCGGCGTCCGTCTCCGTGCCCGATGCGATGCTGGACCGACTTGTAGGCGTCCAGGTCGATCCCGCGCTCGCGGAACTCCTCGCCGTAGTAGGCATGCGTTCCGCAGCCGGGCGCGGCGAGCATTCCGGCCAAGACTGCCATCGCGCCCGCACAGGTTGTCCAGCGTGTTCGCATGAGTTGCCCCTCGCAGGTGGGGGCAGTATACGCTCTCGGGCGGGGCTTGTGTAGGGACGCCGCGACAAAGTACACTCCGCCCGGAATGCCCGAGCGACGGAACATCAAGCTGGTGATTGCCTACAACGGGGCCGCCTACCACGGGTGGCAGCGTCAGGCGGCCGGTCTGGCGACGGTGCAGGAGCACGTCGAGAACGCGGCCGTGCGGATGCTGAACGAACGCATCACCGTCAACGGCGCCGGGCGGACCGACGCGGGCGTTCACGCGGCCGGGCAGGTGGCGAACCTGCGGACGTCGAATCTGGCGATCCCGCTGAAAGGGCTGCGGCGGGGGATGAACTCGCGCCTGCCGCGGGACATCGCGATCCGGTCGGCGGCCGAAGTGCCCGAGGACTTCCATGCTTCCCGGTCGGCCGTCGGGAAGACGTACCGCTACCGCATCCACGTCGCGCCGATGCGCCCCGTTCATCTGCACGGGCAGGTGTACCACTACTGGCGGACGCTGGATGCCGATCGCATGCGAGCTGCGGGATTGCGACTGATCGGCACGCACGACTTCCGCGGGTTCGCGTCGTCGGCGGAGGTCCGCGAGAATACCGTTCGCACGATCACACGCTGCGATGTGGCCGACACGGACGACGAAGTGCACGTCTCCGTCCAGGGCAGCGGGTTCCTGTACCACATGGTCCGTAACATCGTGGGCACGCTGATCGAAGTCGGTCGCGGATACTGGGCGCCCGATCGCATCGACACGGTCCTCGCGTCTTGCGACCGCCG
>CAZEJA010000187.1:0-6468 GCA_964512215.1 uncultured Planctomycetaceae bacterium | reverse complement strand
CCGGTATAAAGTGTTACCCATGTTCCCGGTTGCACAATCTGCCGGCCCTTCGGGCCTCATCTGTGTTCCGCAGACGCACGCCCAAGCTTCGCTTGAGCGTGGCACCCGTCGGTTGAGCCCCCGACTCCCGGCTACCGGCTCCCACCCTACGCCGTGACGGGCTCGAGCTGCTCGTCGAGCTTCTTGCCCGAATCCTCGAAGCGGACGCTGATTCGCTTGCTGACGCCGGGCTCCTGCATGGTCACGCCGTACAGCACGTTGGCCATGCTCATCGTTCGCTTGGCGTGCGAGATGACGATGAACTGACTGAGCTGGACGAACTCCTGCAGCAGGTGGCTGAACCGCTCGGTGTTCGCTTCGTCGAGGGCGGCGTCGACTTCGTCGAGCAGGCACAGCGGGCTGGGGCAGCTCTTGAAGATGCTGAACAGCAGCGCCAGGGCCGTCATCGTCTTCTCACCGCCGGACAGCAGCGAGAGGCTGCGCAGTTCCTTGCCCGGCGGGCGTGCGACGATCTCGATGCCGCTTTCCAGCACATCGTCCTCGTCGACGAGCAGGATATCGGCCCGGCCGCCGCCGAAGAGCTTGCGGAACAGCTCGCGGAAGTTCTCCCGCACGGACGCGAAGGTCTTCTCGAACAGGGCGCGGCTTTCCTTGTTGATCCGGCGGATCAGCTCGTTGAGCTGCCGCTGCGAATCCTGGATGTCGGTGAGCTGCTGGGCGAGGAACTCCCGGCGCTGCTCGAGTTCGTCCTGCTCGGTGATCGCGTCGAGGTTGACGTTGCCCAGACGCTCGATCTTCTGATGCAGCTCGTCGATGTCGGCCTTGACGGCGTCCCAGTCGCGCTCGTCGTCATGTTCGTATTCGTGATACCGCTGCACCACGTCCATGCCGTCGTCGCCGGCGCGGGCGATGAGGCTTTCGATACGCGTGTCGGCCTGGCTGAGGTCCACCTTGCAGGTGCTGACCGCCTCGGCGTGCTGCTCTTGGGCCTTGCGCTGCTCGAGAAGGTCCGTGCGGATTTCCTCGAGGCGCTCGGCCAGCCCGCGACGGGACTCGTCCGCTTCCTCGGCGTCGACCGAGAGCGTCTGGTGCTGCTGATAGAGGCGTTCCGTCTCCGTCTTGGCGGCCTCGATGGCGGCTTCGGCGTCGCGACGGCGCTGGCGGTTCAACTCCACCTGCGCCCGCTCGGCCGCGAGGTCCTGGTCCATCTGCTCCCGGTGACGCTCCATGTCGCCCAGCGCCGCGCGGAGCGACTCCTTCTTCTGTTTCGCCTGCGCCAGCGCCACCCGCAGCTCCGTCATCCGGGCGGCCAACTCGTCCTGGCGCCCCCGGGCGGCCTCGATCTGCGTGTTCAGCGTCGTGATGTGTTCCTGTCGCTCGGCATTGATCCGGTCGAGTTCGGCCGCCTTCTCGGTCGCCTCGTGCTCCGTGCGGACGGCGGCCTCGATCTCGGCCGACAACGCCTTGAGATCGTTCGCGATGAGAGGCTCTTCCTGCTGGAGTTCAGCGACCTGCTCGTCGTGCTTCTTCAGCAGCGCCGCACACTCCACATCCTCGGTGCTCGCCTCGTAGATCGCGGTCCGGAGGCTTTGGGCAACCTGCTCGAGATGCTCGCGCTCGTTCCGGGCGGTCTTGCAGTGGTCTTCCAACGAAGCGATGCGGGTGTCGAGGGCGTCCTTCCGCCCCGTCAGGTCCGCCAGTTCGCTCCGCCGGGCGATGACGCCCGCGGCCCGGTTGGCCGAGCCCAGTCGCACGCGTCCGTCGGCTTCCAGCACTTCGCCCGCGAGGCTGACGAAGCGGAAGCCCGCGGGGGCGATCTTCGCGGCGGCTGCGGCGTCGGCAAGCGTGCGGACGACGAGCGTCCGCCCGAGCAGGCGCCACATCGCCGGGGCGAGGGAGGGCTCGTACCGGACGTGGTCGATCACGCGGGCCAGCACCTGCGGGCAGCCGGCCGGGTCGAAGTCGCTGCGGAACGGTTCGAGGCGATCGAGGCAGAGCACTTCCGCGGCGCCGCCCTCGCCAAGAACGTTGTTGACGTGCTCGGAGGCCTCGACGAGGTCGACGTACCGGTCGGCGACCAGCATCTGGTCCGCCCCGGCCAGCGCCGCCTCGACGACGCCGGCGTGCTGCACGTCGGTTTCGATGAACTGCCCGAGCATGCCGCGGATGGCGTCCAGCCCGCCTTCGCGCCGGGCCTCCAGCACGCGCCGCGTGCCCGTGTTGACGCCCTCAAGGCGTCCAAGCATTTCGGTCAGCGCCCCCATGCGGCTGAGCACGCCGCTGCGGTCTTCCCGCGCGGCGGCCAGCTCCGCCTGGTACTGGTGCTCGCTGGCGGAGATCTCCCGCCCCGCGTTTCGCGTCCGGGCCAACCGCGCCTCGGAGTCCGCGATCACTTCCTGAACATCGTCCCGTTTGGCCTCCACGCGGGCCCGCTCGGTCAGGACGTCGCGAAGGTTGGCGGCGATCTGTTCGGCACGGTTCGTGAGGCGCTTCCTGCGCCCGTGGAGGTTCTCGCCCCGAATCCGCGAGGCGTTGATCTCGGTGTGAAGCTGCGCCGTCCGCCGGAGCACGTCGATCGTGCCGTCCTTCTCCTCTTCCAGTTGCGCGTCGAGGTGCGCGATCGCCATCTCGCCGGCCGTGTGCTCCTGGCTGGCCGCCTCGTGCTGAAGCGCCAACTGCTCCAGGCGGTCGTTGATGCCCTTGACCTCGTCCTGGCGGGAGCCCATCTCGCGGATGCTGGTCTCGATCTTCGCTTCCAACTCCTCGCCGCGGCGCGACGAGTGGACGATCTGGTCGCCGAGTTCCGTGACCTTCTCGCCCAGCATCTCGGCGCGTTCCTGGCAGGTGGTGATCTGCCCGTCGACGGCCGCGAGGCGGCCCTGGATTTCCCGGCTGGTCCGCTCCAGGTCGACGGTCTCGATCTCCGCGGCGCTGCGGGCGGCCTCCAACTGGTCAATCCGCGTTCCGATCGCCGCGAGGGCGTCGCTCCTGCCGTCCAGCTTCTTCTGCAACTCGACGCGCTGCCGGCCGAGCGTGTGGTACTGCGCCAGGAAGTGCAGGCCCTTGAGGTCCTTGAGACGCTCGCTGTAGGCCTGGTAGTTTCGGGCCTTGCCCGCCTGGTACTTGATCGACCGCAGTCGCTTGTCGACCTCGCCCAGGATGTCGTTCAGCCGCAGCAGGTTCTGCTCGACGCGGTCCAGCTTCCGCAGCGTCTCTCGCTTGCGGGCCTTGTACTTGCTGATGCCAGCCGCCTCGTCGAAGATCGCCCGTCGCTCGTCATGCGACGCCTGCAGGAACAGTTCCACGCGCCCCTGCTCGATCACGCCGTAGGCGTCCACGCCGATGCCCGTGTCCATGAACATCTCGCGGATGTCTTTCAGGCGGGCGACCTTCTTGTTGATGAGGTACTCGCTCTGCCCGCTGCGGAACAGGCGGCGGGTGATGGAGACTTCCCCGGACCCCTCGACCTCCACGGGCGGCTGGAGCGTGCCGCAGACGTTGTCGAACACGAGGGTGACCGAGGCGGATCCCGAGGGGCGGCGGTTCGCGGACCCGTTGAAGATCACGTCCATCATCTCCGAGCCGCGAAGGCTCTTGGCGGACTGCTCCCCCAGCACCCATTTGAGGGCGTCGACGACGTTGCTCTTGCCGCAGCCGTTCGGGCCGACAATGCAACTGACTCCATCATCGAACTCGAACTCCGTCCGGTCGGCGAAGCTCTTAAAGCCCGACACGATAAGCGTTTTCAATTTCATCGCTTCGCGTCTTCCTTAACGCATGGGAGCCGACATACTATCCATAGTGTCTGTACGGTGTCAAGACCCCGGCATATCGGGCCTACCGGTGCTGATGGTTCCTCGATACATCGTCTCGACATCGGCACGCGGCTGCAAGACAAACGTCGCCGGAATACTGCCTCGTTTACATAAGTCGTTGAGAACACGGAGGATCTGACAGTATGTAAGCGCCAGGCCTCGGGGCTTTCCCTCGTCGTTCAGCCGGGGCAATGCCCCCATGGTTCTCGCGAGCGTCCGGACCATAAAATCGATCTTAAATCCGTCGCTCATCTTGCCCGTCCGCGGGATCTTGCGGTACAGCAAGAGCTTATCGGCGCCCTTGTGGGCATTGATCGTCACCGTCTCGTCGTCCGACATGTAGAACAGTTCGCGGGAAACGGCCATGTCCTTGCCGAAAAGCACCAGCTTGGGCTGCTCCGCCTGCGTGGCGTAGATGACGTATTTTCGCTTCGTGCGAACCACATCGAGCATGAACTGCCCCGACACGCTGTAGCGGGTGATCCTCGTGCGGTCGCCGCGTTTGAGCAGCGATTCGTAGGCCGCCACCCGCACGAGATCGGTCTCTTCCTCGTCGTCGAGGAGTCGCTGGAGCGTGGGGGTCGCCCGGGTCAGCCGGGGGTGTTCGCCCAATTCCCGGATGGCGTCGATTTGATGTGGGGAATTGGCGCTGGTCGCGAACCGCAGCACCACCGGGGTGGCCATCTGGTCACCCAGGCGAGCGCCCGTGCGGGCCGCGTAGTAGGCCGCCGGGGAATTCCGCGACGCGTACAGCGTCTGCAATACCGGGACGACCTGCCGCCCCATCGCCTCCCACACGAACGCCAGTTCCTCATGTCTGGCATTGGGCTGCTGGATGGCCTCGGCGATGGCGCGGGCATGGGCCTCCCAGGCCCCGTGACCGGCCCGGATCGGCAGGTGCAGGATCAGACGCAGGAAGTGCTTGTAGTCCTTCCGCCTGTCTTCCGGGATGTTCACTTCGATCGTCGAGGGGTTCTTGGCCACCGCCACGGGGCGCAGACCCGGGAACCGCTGGTTGATGCGGCGCTGGATCAGGTCCGCCCGCGCGTAGTCGCCCTGGCGCAACTGCAGCATGATCGGGCGCGACCGGTTGACCACGCCCCCGCCGATGATCCGCCCGATCTTGAACTTGGCGACGTCTTCGGCCTTGGTCGGGTCCAGGAACGGGTTGACGAAGATCGGCCCGCCGGACATCGCCCAGACCTTCGACTTGCCCTCGCCCGGGACGGAATCGACGGCCAGCCGCAGCTCGATGGGCATGAGCACGCCGCCGTCGAGGCTGGCAGTCTGCGTCTGGGGCAGGCTGCTGACGAAGATCTCGAACCGCTCGCCGATCGGGGCGCCGGGCGGGATCGCCCCTTCCACCAGCACGACGGCTGTGTCCAGATCGCGCAGGAACCGCGTGGGCGTGATCCCCTCCGTCCCGGCGTGCCACGAGCCCAACTTCTTCTTCAGCAGATACTGGGAGATGGACTCCTGCAGGTGACGGGGCACTTCGGCCGAGCCGTTCTTGCCGAGTCCGACCACCACGCCGTACCCCCGCACAGGCAGCTCCCCGCCGCCGACGAGCGTGGCGTACTCGGCCACCGTCCCGGCGACATAGGGAGGCATGACCCGCCGCTCAATGGGCTGCGGTCTGCGCGTAGAGGTCTTCTTGGGCTGACATCCACCCCCTGCCGCCAGGCACACTCCAGCCAGGGCGGATAGTACAATCTTCCTGGTCATGACAAGTCCTTACACTGCACTAGTTATCGGGCCTACGTTTTTGCAGGGATTAGGGAAACTCGCCCTCGCATGGCGCGACGGCGTTGCGGCCCGGCGGGATTGTCGGCGGCCTTGTCGCAGGGCTACCGGTTTCGGAATATCGGGCGCGGGAACCGGCCCGTCGTGTCCGTGCCCGCGGGGGCGGACGGACGCGTTGTGGCGGTCGTCACGGCGCCTGTGGAGGCCGGTCGGTCGGCCGGCTTGGGCGGGATCACGATCTTCTGACCCGCGCGAAGCCGCTGCGGATTGGCCCGGGGGTTCGCCTTGGCAATCGCCGGCCAGAGCGTGCCGTCCCCGTAGCTCTTCTTGGCGATGTCCCAGAACCCCGCGTCGCCCTCCTGGACCACGTAGATCTTCTGTCCCGGCCCGAGCGGCGGCGTGGACGTTCCGCCGCCCGTCGTCGCCCCACCGCTCGTCGTGGGAGCGGGTTTCGGGGGGATGACCAGCTTCTGCCCCGCGCGGAGGCGGCTGCTGTTGACGGTGGGGTTCGCCTTCGCGATCAGGGGCCACTGCGTCCCGTCCCCGTAGACCTCCGGTTTCTGCGCGATGCCCCAGAAGCCCGCATCGCCTTCCTGCACGATGTAGATCTTCTGCCCGGTGCTGGCGTCGGTGGACAGCCCGCCCTCCGGGCGCGTCAGGCGCGACTCCGGCGCGGGCTTCGGCGGGATCGTCAGCTTCTGCCCGATCTTCAGGTGGCTCGAGTCGGCGCCGGGATTGGCCTTGGCGATGAGGTACCAGTACTGTCCGTCGCCGTAGACCTCGGGCTTGTTGGCGATGCCCCAGAAGCCCTGGTCGCCTTCCTGCACGACGTACGTCTTGTCCGCCTCGGGCGCGCTCGGCGGGATGGCCGGCCCCGGATCAATGGTCGGGCCGGGATCGATGGTCGGAC
>CAZEJA010000186.1:0-6479 GCA_964512215.1 uncultured Planctomycetaceae bacterium | reverse complement strand
CCCCCCCCCCCCCCCCCCCCCCCCCCCCGCCCCCCCCCCCCCCCCCCCCCCCCGGCGCGGGCGCGGGCGAGGGGCGGAGAAGGCCGCGAAGCCGATGCCCGGGGCGAAGGGGCCGGTGAAGATCTTTCTGCTGATGGGGCAGTCGAACATGAACGGGCGGGGGCGGATCGAGGTCCTGCGGGACAAGCTGACCAAGGACCTGCCCGACAAGTATCCGCCGTCGCTCGTGGAGATGCGGAAGGACGTCTGGATCACGGGGGCGAATGGGAACGGCATCTCGAAGCAGATGAGCAACGTCCGCCTCGAGCCCGGCTTTGCACAGTTCGACTACTTCGGGCCGGAGCTGGCGTTCGGGCACGCGGTGGGCGACCACTTCGACGAGCCGGTCATGCTGATCAAGATCTTCGGAGGCGGCACGCCGCTGGCCACCGACTGGACGTCCCCCAGCGCCGCGAAGCGCACCGGGCGCCAGGGCCCGCTGAAGGGGAGGCGGGCCGGTTTCCAGAAGGCGTTCTACCGGACGAAGGACACGGTGGAGAATCTGGCGGAGCTGATCGAGGGCTACGGCCCGAAGCAGGGCTATCAGATCATGGGAATGGTGTGGGTCCACGGCAACGCCGACGGCGGGAAGTTCGCCAGGGAGTACGAAGACAACCTGGTGGACTTCATCACGGACCTGCGTGAGATGTTCGCCCTGCCGGAGCTTCCCTTCATCGCGGTGGAGAGTCTCTCCAGCCGGGCGCCGGGCAGTGCGTTTCAGAACGCGGTCGATCGCGTCAACAGGAAGGCGGGCAACAAGCAGGCGGCCGCCATTCTGGCCAAGTCGAAGATCGACCTCAAGGGCGACGAGGCCTACTCGGTCTACAACGCCTCCGGCGACAGCGCCCATTGGAAGCACAACAGCCGGGCCTATCTGGACGTCGGCTACTGGTCGGCCGAGCTGATCAAGCCCCTGCTGGCCGAGCCCACCAACCACGCGACCGACCCGAAGCTGCAGGCGGCCTTCCGGAAGTACGACGAACTGTTCAAGCAGGGCAACGCCGCCCACAAGGATCCGATCTACGAAGCGATGATGAAGCGCCGCGCCGGCAAGCCCCCGATGAAGACCGCGGGCGGAAATAACATCAAGTAGCGGAGATACAAGGATGCGCACGATTGCCGGACAAGCTGTGGCGTGCACGTGTTGTCTTCTTGCCGGTCTTGTGGCTGTGGGCGAGGACTGGCCGCAGTGGCGCGGGCCGAGGCGCGACGGGATCTCGCGGGAGACGGGACTGCTTGCGAGCTGGCCGGAGGAGGGACCGCCGCTGGTCCGCACCATTACCGGCGCAGGTGGAGGCAACTCTTCTCCGATCATTGCGAAGGGATGGATTCTCGTGACCGGACACGCCGAGCGGGAAGAACGCGTCCACTGCTTCACGCTCGACGGCAAGCGCCTGTGGAGCGCCAAGAACGACGCGGGGCGGGGCGTGCAGGGCTCGGTGACGGTCGACGGGGAGATGGTGTACGCGGTGAGCAAGGCCGGTCGGCTGGGGGCATTCGCGCTGGACTCCGGCAAGCAGCGGTGGCAGCGGTCGTTCAAAGAGGACTTTGGCGGCCGCCGGCCCGTCTACAAGTATGCGGAGACCGTCCTGATCAGCGGCGACAAGCTGATCTGCCAGCCCGGCGGGCCTTCGGCATCGATCGTCGCGCTGGACAAGCGAACGGGCAAGACGATCTGGACTGCCAGCGGCATGCGGGACACGGTGACGTACTGCTCGCCGATCGTGGCCGAAATCCATGGCGTGCGACAGATCGTCGGCGTCACCGAGGCGGGCATGGTGGGCCTGGACGAGGGGACCGGGAAGCTGCTGTGGCGGTTCAATTCCGGCTTCACCGGCGCCCGCAACTGCCTGACGCCGGTCGTGTGGAAGGACCACGTCTACGCCGAGGCGGGGCACCGCGGCGCGGGCGCCCTCGTGAAGGTGAGCAGGGAGGGCGAGCAGTTCTCGGCCGAGGCGGTCTGGCGGTCGAAGGGGTTGCCGAGTCATCTCGGCGGACACGTGGGCATCGACGGGAAGGTCTACGGCCACAACGGGAAGGGCTGGGGCTGTCGCGACATGCTCACGGGCGAGGAGGCCTATCGCACCAACACGATCCGGAACTGCTCGACGATCCATGCGGACGGGCGCTTCTACTGCCTGAGCAACCAGGGGACGATGTACCTGGTGGAGGCCGACGAGACGTCCTGCCGGATTGTGAGTCAGTTCGACATCCCGGACGCCGGCCCGCGGACGTGGGCCCGCCCCGCCATCGCCGACGGGCTGCTCTACCTGCGACGAGGCGACAACGTCTACGTGTACGATATCCGGGCCCGGGACCGGGGCGACAGAGGAAGGGAGTGATGTGAGATGAGCCGAGGTGTGTGTACGGCGTGTCTGCTTGTCGCGTCATTCCTGATCGGCCCTGGGCATCTCGCGTGGTCGCAGCCCGCCGACGACACGGGTCGCCGCCGGCGCCCGGACTACGAGCCCGACGTCTACGGTCCGCTTCCGTTCTCCGAGGAGGTGACCGGGTTCCTCGAGCACGAGCTGAAGTACATCGCCGGCCGGCAGAACCCGAACGGTTCGTGGGACAGCGCACAACCCATGGGCAAGGGGCGGACCACCATGGAAGCGGGGGGCACGGTGGACAACGTCACCCTCACGTCGATGTGCGGCTACTCGCTGCGGCAGTACGGTGCGTACAGCCCGGACGGGTTCAACGACGCCATCGCCCGCGCGGTGCGTTTCGTGACGTACATGATCCGCTCGGGCAAACTCCGCAACAACGTGACCGACGCGCCGTGGCACTACATCTATCCGCTTCGCTTCTTCGCTCACGAGTATCCGAACATCAAGGACCCGGCGATCCGCAGGCGGGTCGAGGACGCCTGCGCCTCGATCGTCCGCGAGCTGATGGACATGCAGCATGGCACGCGCGGCCAGCGCTCCATTCCCTTCCGATTCAACCGCCGGTCCAGCCCGGGACTGATGATCGAGGACACCGAGGACGCCCTCGGCGTGGTGACGGGGTGCGACCCGAAGGCGCCGGCATACGCTGCCGGGATTCGGAAGGGGGATCGCCTGCTCGCTGCCGACGGGGACTGGGTCGGCAGCGCCGTGCGGTACGCGATGGCGGAACTGGAGTGGGCGAGCGGAGAGAGCGTGGAGTTCCAGGTCTCGCGAGGCGGCGAGATCAAGACGTTCCGCGTCACGCTGCCGGGCCAGTACCCCGGTACGCTGGGGGTGAAGGTGAACGAGGACGCCAGGGGCGTGTCGCTGACGGGGTTCGACTTCCTGAGCAATCCCGACGCGGCACCGCTGAAGACAGGCGACCGCATCCTGAGTGTCGACGGGCGGAAGATCGCGAAGAAAGCGGACCTGGACGCGCTGTCGCTCACCGCCGGTCAGAAGGTCGAGCTGCGGGTCGAGCGCGGCGGGAAGTCGCAGCGGGTCGAGTACACCTGCGCCCCCGTCCCGGCGGCGGACTTCGGCGTCAACATCCGGAAGGGCTACGACCAGGGCACGCAGGACGGGCTCGCCATCGACCAGTTCCACCGGGGCTCTTGCCTGCAGGCGGCGGGCCTGCGCAAAGGCGACCGGCTGCTGCGGCTGGACGGTTCTCTGATCGTCAACCGACGCCATTTCCGTGAGCTGTCCCGGTCGCTCTGGGGCGGCAAGACGGTCCACGTGACGTATCTGTCGGGCGGGAAGACCAGGGACGTGACGGTGACGGCGGGCTCGCTCCCGAACGAGCGATGGCTGCGAGGCTACCACGGCCTGAAGGTCGCCGCGCGGGAACCTGTGGTCGAGTCCGTGGAGGAGGGTTCGCCCGCGGGGCGGGCGGGTTGCGAAAGCGGCGACCGGATCGTGGAGGTCAACGGCAAACCCGTCCGAAGCGGTCAGCAGGCCTTCGACACGCTGTCCGCCACGGCGGCCGGCAAGCGCGTCGACTTGGTTACCCTCCGCGGCGGCGCGAAGAAGCGCATGACGTTCGTGATGAATCGCTCCGCGGAGACGGTGTGGATCTCCAGGAGCGACGCCGCCGGCGGCGGGTGGGGCTACCTCACCGGCGTGCGGGGCAGCAACACCTTCACGACGTCCGATGCCCTGCGGGCGCTGCTGGAAGCGAAGCGTGCGATGCCCAAACTGGACATCCCGGAGGAGATGGTCTTCCGGGCATTCCGGATGCTCAGCCTGCTGCGCACGAGGCAGCCCAACAGCGAGGTCGAGTCGTACCGGTACGACTCGGGCGGGAGTTTCTGGCGGGTCCGGGACATCCGGGCCGACATCGGGCGGCTGGCTTCCGCGGAACTCGCCTGCCTGATGTATTCCGATACCGACATGAAAACCGAGGGTCTTGCCCGGACTCAGAAGCACTTGGAGAGGGCGCTGCAGGAATGGATGAAGCACCGGGCGATCCTCGATCTGGTCAAGTTCCCCAAGGGCCACGCCGATCTGGGCATCGCGCCGTGGTTCTGGATGTACGGCTATCGCACCACGCTGGAGGCGGCCGACTACCTGACGATCAACGACAACCTCCAGGAGCGGGTGCGTCGCAACGCCCTCAAGGCCTTCTTCAGACACATGGAGTTCCGCTACGAGGAGAAGTTCGAGGGCGAGGCCTGGATCATCGGCAACGATCTGTCCAAGGAGTTGCACGACTCCTGCCAGCTCATGGACGGCCTGGCCACGATGAAGCATCTCTACCGCCCGCGCCTCGAGGTCAAGCACCCCGCCCTGGCCGAGGCGATGAAGGAGTTCCACGCGACGAAGTACGGCGAGGCATACGCTCTGACCGAGACGCTTGCGGAGAAAGGCAAGGCCCCCGCCGCGGAGATCAAGCGGATCCGGGACGCGGTCAAGGATCGGTTCACCACGCGCCTCGACGAGGTCAAGGTGATCCACCGCGAGTACCCCCGTGATGCGGTGCGCTACCTGGAGGAGACGAAGCCGCACTTCCGGGGCTATCCGGGGCTGGACGAGGTCGGTAGACTGTTGGCGGATTGGAGGAAGCGGCTGCGTTGATCTGCAGGGCGCGCAGCGGTGCGTCCGATGGGGGCGCACCTTACTTGAAGTGAGACAGAGAGAACCATGCAAGATGCCGCAGTCAAGAGGCCGCTTCGATTCGGATGGATGGCCTTGCCGATTGCCTGTCTTTGGGCGGGTCCCGCCGCCGCGGCGGAGAAGCAGGCGCAGCAGATCTTCACAGCCAGCGGGGTTCGGGGCGGGCTGATCGTCCACGTCGGATGCGGGGATGGCAAGATGGCGGCCGCTCTTCGGGCGAACGATACGTGCCTCGTGCACGGGCTGGATACGGACGCGGCCGCTGTCGCCCGGGCGCGCGAGCACATCCGCGCCAAGGGCCTGTACGGGGCGGTGTCGGTCGACACCTTCGACGGCAGGCATCTGCCGTACGCCGATAACCTCGTCAACCTGCTGGTGACAGACAAATTGGGCGACGTGACGATGGCGGAAGTCATGCGCGTGCTCGCGCCGCGGGGCGTGGCGATCGTCGGCGGCAAGAAGACCGTCAAGGCATGGCCTGACGAACTCGACGAGTGGACGCATTACCTCCACAGCGCCAGCGGCAACCCGGTCGCCGACGACGATGCGGTTCAGCCGCCGCGACAGATGCAATGGGTGGCCTCCCCGAAATGGAGCCGTCATCACGAGCACATGGCCAGCATGAACGCGATGGTGTCGTCGGGCGGGAAGATCTTCTCCATCTGCGACCAGGGCCCCCGAGTGGCCATGCTGCATCCTCCGGAGTGGAAACTCTCCGCGCACGATGCGTTCAACGGGCTGCTGCTGTGGGAGCGACCGATCGCGAAATGGTTCAACCACCTGCAGCCGCTCAAGAGCGGACCGGCCTCCCTTCCGCGCAGGCTCGTTGCCAAGGGGAAGCTCGTCTATGCAACGCTGGGGATTGACGCCCCCGTCTCCGCCCTGGATGCGGACACGGGCAGGACCGTGCGCACCTGCAAGGGCACGGGAAACACGCAGGAAATGCTGTTGTCCGACGGAACTCTCTTTCTCGTGAGGGGGCCGGAGACAGGAACGGTAATCACGGCCGTGCGTGCGGATACGGGGGGCATCCTGTGGGAACACCGCGGGCCCGTGTCCACGTTCACGCTCGCTGCAGACAGGAAGCGGGTCGTGTTCTTCGACGGGCAGAAAGTGGTAGCGCTGAATCGCAAGGACGGCTTGAGACTGTGGGAGTCCCGGAAGCTGGGCGAGCAGGGAAAGGCTACCTGGATCGGCAAGGCTCCGCCCCGTCTGATCCTGAGCGACAAGGCGGTTGTCGTGGCGCCGAAGACCAAGATGTACGCCGTCTCCACCGGGAACGGAACGGTGCTGTGGTCCGGGGCTCATCCGCGCAGCGGCTACGTGTCTCCCAAGGACCTGTTCGTCATCGACGGTCTGGTCTGGTACGGCGATACAGCCGGGGCGAATAACACC
>CAZEJA010000185.1:875-6494 GCA_964512215.1 uncultured Planctomycetaceae bacterium | reverse complement strand
ATGCGGTCGAGGAAGGTGTGCACGGCTTTATCGGGTTGGTAGGACTCGGCGCGGTGCTGTCGGTAATGCTCGGCCGATCCGGCGAGGATGTCCTGCACGGAGAACCTGCATACCCAGTCGCCAGCTACGGAGGCGACTTTCGAGCTATCGAACAGGGCCGACCAGGCTTTGTCGCCCAGCAGGGGGCCCGCCCAGTCGGTGTTGTACCGCACGAGCGTCTCGCTGGGCACGTGGACCAGCTTCGCCTCGGCGCCGAGAGCCCGGCCCATCTCGCTGTAGATACTGTTCCACGTGGAACATTCCATGTGTCGCGTGATGTGGAACGCCTCGCCGAGCGCGGCTGCGTTTCCGAGCAGGTTGGCGAACGGGACCGCGAAGTCGGCGGAGTGCGTCAGCGTCCACAGGCTCGTTCCGTCGCCGTGGACGATGAGCGGGCGCCCGTTGAGGATCCGCCACGCCCAGTCGTCGCCCCCCGCGATGCCTCCCGGGAACCGCGTTCGCAGCGTGTGGCTGGGACGGACGACGGTGACGGGGATCCGCCCGGCGGCGTGCTGGGCGAACAGGTACGCCTCCATGTCGGCCTTCTTCTGACTGTACGGCCAGTGCGGGTTGGCCAGCGGGATATCTTCGGTGATGACGGTGCGGGTGGGCGGCTTCTGATAGGCAGACGCCGTCGAGATGAACACGTACTGCCCGCACCGCCCGCCGAAGACCTCGACGTCGCGCTGGACGACGGCGAGATCGTAGGCGATGAACTGGCAGACGGCGTCGAAGTTCTCGACCCCGAGCTTTGCGTAGGCCTCCTCGTCGGTCCTGTCGCCGACGATCTGCCGCACGCCGCGGGGCAGGTCGGCCCCCGACCGCCCGCGATTGAACACCGTCACGTCCTGCCCGATTTCAGCGCTCCGCTGTACGCACGCGGCCGAAATCTCCCCCGTCCCGCCGACGTAGAGAACTCTCATGGTTGTGTCTTTCCTTCCGTCGTCACGAAGAGGGTAGTCGGTAGTCCGTCGCCGGTCGCCCGGCTACTGACTACCGGCTACCGACTACGATGCGCGGCCGATCTACTCATCCGCCTGTCCGTCCTCCCGCGGGTTGGTGAGCCCCTTGTCCTGGATGGTTGCCATGACGAGGGCGATGCGGTCGTCGATGGGGGGGTGGCTGGAGAGGTACCGCCCGATGTCGCCGGTGTGCTCGACGGCGAAGCTCTTGAGTTTCTGCAGCAGGCGGACCGTGCCCGCCGGGTCGAACCCCGCGCCGTGCGAGGCGAGCACGGCGAAGCGGTCGCAGTCGGCTTCGTGCTCCTGCGAGTAGGCGTTGAACAGCACGCGCGCCCCCGCTCGTTTCAGCCAACCGCCCAGCAGCCCGGTGGTCTTTCCGGCGCGGATGGCGGTCGACATGACGGAGTCCAGCATGATCCGTTCGAGGGCGTGCCCGAACACGACATGCCCCATCTCGTGGGCGAGCAGGGCGGCCAGTTCATCGCGATCGCCGCCGAGCAGTTCCAGCATGGTGTGCGAGACGAAGATGAACCCGCCGGGCAGGGCGAAGGCGTTGGGCTCGTCCGCGACGATCATGCCGAAGGTGAAGGTTCGTTTCGACTGAGCGAGGCGCTGCTGCAGGGCCCGCCCGGTGTCGGTCAGCCACCGGCGGACCTCATCGTTGCGGTAGATAGGCATTCCCTCGCAGACGTCGCGGGCGAGATCAAGGCCCACCGCGCGCTCGGCGGCGATGGCGTCGTCCTCGTCGCCCGCGAGCGACTGGTAGATCCATTTGCCCTTCCGCATCACGCGGCCGGCGCGGCGCCCGAGGTTTTCGAAGAAGGGCGTCATGGAAGAAGGGATACCGAGGCGCTGAGAGGCGGAAGGGCAATGTCGAAGGCCGAATGTCGAATGTCGAATGCAGGCACGGATGACGGCCTTTCCGTTCGACGTCTGCTGCGTCGTCGCGTCAGATCTTGCCCAGGACAATGCCGTGGGTCGGCGGGACGGGCCAGAAGGTGACCCATCCGTTGACCTTGACGGCCTTGGTCTGTGCGGGTTTGTGCTCGAGCAGGGAGACGGCCACCAGCACGCCGGCATCGACGACGATGGTGTGGCGCCCGTCGTTCTCGATGACCTTGCCGTTGATGGGCGTGACGCCCTCGAAGGTGCGGCGGCAGTGGCTGATCCGCTGGCACTTGCTCTTGGGGAGGATCTGGAAGGTCTGCTCGTTCCGCGTGCCGGACTCGACGGCCGACGTGGCGGCGTGGATGATGACCTCCAGTTCGTCGTCGACGTGGATGCGCTTCTGCATCGTCTTGCGATGCGTGTCCAGCAGCGTCAGGTCGATGTAGCTTCCCGGTCGCTGCGGGTCGGCGGTGCTGGGAGGCAGGCGGAGCGTGAACATCGGGCCGACCAGCCCGCTATTGTCGATGCCCACCAGCCGCCCCCGGACGGCGTACTGTGAATCGCTCAGCAGCTTGGCCATATCTCGCTCTCCTGCCTGCGGCGCCGATCAGGTGTAGGGGCCCCGCAGTTCCGGTTCGCCTCCGCCGTTGCGCGTGATCTCCGCCCGGAGGGGCGAATCCTGTTTGACGTACAGCGTCTGCGTCGGGAAGGCGAACTCGATGCCTTCCTCGTTGAACCGCCGCAGCAGTTCCAGGTTGAACGCGTGGTTGAAGTCCAGGAAGTCGTACCACTCCGCCGGGATGAACCAGTAGTCGACGGAAATGTCCAGGCTGGTGGCGCCGAAGTCGCGGAAGTAGACGCGGTAGGGCTTTTCTTCGTGGAAGGACTCGGTGCGGGCCTCGAGCATCTCGTTGAGGATGTCCAGCCCGCGCTGCATCTTGTCGGGCGAGGTGTCGTAGGTCACCGTGATCAGCATGGACCGCCGAATGAAGGGGCGGGCGCTGACGTTCTCGACGGCCTGGTTGGCGACGACGGAGTTCGGCAGCGTCGTGACGTGCCCGGCCAGCGTGCGGATGCGCGTGGAGCGAAAGCCCACTTCCTCGACGTCGCCCTCGTGCCCGGCGATGCGGACGCGGTCGCCCATGCGGAACGGGCGGTCGGCGAAGATTGTCACCGAACCGAACAGGTTGGCGAGCATGTCCTTGGCCGCCAGCGCGAAGGCCAAGCCGCCGATGCCGAGCCCGGCGATCAGCGCGCCAATGTCCCAGAAGAACACGTTCTGTGCGACGAACAGGACGACGACGATGATGACGAACACGCGGAGCGATTTGCGGACGATGGGAACGAGCTGATCGTCGAGGGTCGTCTCCGACCTGGCGGAGACTTTGGCCAGGTAGATCTCGACCAGGTCAACGAGGCGGTAGATGAACCAGCCGGCCGCCAGGACCGTGATGGCCTGGCAGACCTGGTTCCAGAAGACGGCGGAATCATCCGGCAGCGTGAGGATCCCCGCCGCGAGGGTTACGTACAGGCCGCCGCCCAGGAGCATCATCGTGGCCGGCTGGGGGATGCTGCGGAGCAGCACGACCATCGCGGGGAACTTCTGCGCCTCTTCGAACCGCGTCGCCTGCTTCTGCAGGAAGAACGAAAGGACCTTGCCCACGACGAGGCTGGCCAGGAGTATCCCCAGCAGGCCCAGCCACTGCAGAGGCGTATTGCCCAGGAACTTCCATGCGAGGAAGTCGGCCCATGCACCCAGTAGAAACGCACCCATCATCCGGAATCTCTCCCACAAACGGTACGGAAACGCGTCGGGCGACATGATAGCGAAAGACGCGCCGGTTGTCACGGGCGCAGGGCTCGGATAAAGTCGCGGAGGCAGGAAGGAGAACAGCGAACATGACGGGACTGGACCTGCGCGTGGGTTTCATCGGGCTGGGGATCATGGGCGCCCCGATGGCGGGCAACGTCTTGCAGGCGGGCTTCCCGCTGACGGTGTACAACCGCACGCCGGGCAAGACGGAATCGCTCGCGGCTGCGGGGGCGGCCGTCGCGTCCAGCCCGGCCGACGTCGCCCGCGCCAGCGACGTGGTTGTCTCGTGCGTGTCCGACACGCCGGACGTGCTGGGGGTGGTGCTGGAGGGAGACGGCAGCGTGCTGGCCGGCGCGGGGGAGGGGCTGATTGTCGTCGACTGCTCGACCGTCTCGCCCGATGTCGCGACGCGATGCAGCGAGGCGCTCGGCGGGAAGGGCGCGGGCTTTCTCGATGCGCCGATCTCCGGCGGCGACGTCGGCGCGGAGGCGGGCACGCTGAGCATCATGGTCGGCGGGGGGCGCGAGGACTTCGACCGCGCGCTGCCGGTCCTGCAGGCGATGGGCAAGACGATCACGTACTGCGGGCCGTCCGGCAGCGGGTACGTGGTCAAGCTCTGCAATCAGATCTGCGGGGGCCTGCACCTGATCGCCGCCGCCGAGGCTGTTGCTCTCGCCCGCGCCGCGGGGGTGGACCTCGAAGCGATGCGGAAGGCCGTCGCGTCCGGGGCGGCGGGCAGTTGGATGCTGGACCACCTCGCCCCGAAGATGATCGCGGGCGACGACGCGCCGGGTTTCTTCGTGGACTACCAGCTCAAGGACCTGCGGATCGCCGCCGACGCAGCCGCCAAGCTCGGGCTGTCACTTCGCGGTGCGGAACTGGCCGAGCGGTTCTTCGCGGCCGCCAGCGAACGGGGCCACGGGCGCGACGGCACGCAAGCGGTCCGCCACGTCATCGCGCCGCCGGCTACTTCGGCGTGAGCTTGAGGTAGTCCAGCCCGAACATGAACGCCTTCTTCGCCTTGGGATTGGCGCCGACGATCTCGACCGTGAGCTTGCGCGTGCCGCGCTTCAGGTCGAATGTGCCCAGCGACAGCTCGCCCGAGGGAACGACCTTGGGGTTGTACAGGTCGATGGGCTTGCCGACTTTCGCGCCGTCCAGGTGGAACTGCACGATCGCGTAGTCGACCGCCTTGGTCAACTGGCACGTCAGCTCGAACGTCCCATCTTCGGGGATACGGAGCGGCAGTGTCAGCTTGCTGCCCACCTTGCCCTGCGTCCACCACAGTTGGGCATCCTCGCTCCAGACGTTCGCTCCGAAGACCGTCATCGCCTGCACTCGCGTTCGGCCGCCGGTCACCAGCATCGGACGCAGGCGCTCGCCCTCGATAGCGCCTTTCACGCGGAACACTTCGGGCTCGACGAAGTACCCCGTCCGCTCGGCCAGCGTCGCCTCCTTGTACGGGTCCGTCCCGCCGGTTGCGAGATACCAGTACGACACGTTGGCGTACAGCGTCGGGCGGTCGTTGGGGAAGTACTTCTCGATGCAGCCCTCGAACGATTTCTGGAAGGGCACGTTGTCCGTGACGTGCCACCGGTTCACCGACACGTGCCCCTTGTTGCCGTTGCTGATCGTCTGGTTGTGGTAGCACTTCTGGAACAGGTCCGGGCAGCACCAGGCGTAGCCGAAGTAGTCCTCACTGCCCGTTCCGAACCAGGACGGGAACTTCTCGCCGTCGACGAAGAACTTCTCGTCGCCCTCGCCCCACCAGCCCGGCCGCGGGTCCCAAACGTGGAGCATCACGCCGCAGAAACGGCCGCGGCCCTGGGTCTCGAGCATGGTCCAGTCGGGCCAGCGATCCGGGGGCAATTCGCCGACGTCACGGTGCCACTTCGCGTGGAAGTGGCCCAGGCCGTC
>CAZEJA010000185.1:0-865 GCA_964512215.1 uncultured Planctomycetaceae bacterium | reverse complement strand
CAGGACGGGAACTTCTCGCCGTCGACGAAGAACTTCTCATCGCCCTCGCCCCACCAGCGCCCGCGCGGATTCCAGACGTGCAGCATCGTGCCCACGAATCGCCCGCGCCCGCGCGTGGTCAGCATCGTCCAGTCGATCTTCGCCCGCTCGGGGTCCTTCGGGAGGAGAGCGTCACGGTGCCACTTCGCGTGGAACCGCCCGAGCCCCGAGGCCGGCTGGGTCAGGGGCGCGTGTGTGACCTCGATCTCCAACTCGCGGTCGGTCTTGCCGTCGTTGACCAGTTCAACCCGGGCGCCCTTCGCGAAGGGCATGTACCAGAAGCAGTAGAACTCATCCTCGGTCATGCCCATCGGCAGCGACTTGTAGAGGTTCACGCCCGCGGTGGTTCCGAAGAAGTCGCCCAGCGGGCACCAGACGGCCGGGCGAGGCTCGTCGTCCCACGTGATCCGCAGCACCAGTTCTCGCAGGGCGGCGAACTGCTCGCGCCGGTCCGGCAGGTTGCCGACGTTGCTGCGGACCTTCAGGGCCGTGATCGCCCTGGGGCCGTCGACCGAGAGGGCCTCGACCGTCTTGCCGGCGCCGACGGTGAGATTCTTCGTCTGCGTCTGCTGGCCTCGGTGATGCCCGGCCGGGTCGGCGCCGAGCTTGCGGGACAGCAGCGCATCGACCTTCTCGAGGGCGGCCGTCTCGATGGACGACAGCCCGCGCCGGAACGTCGGCACCTTCGTGCCCGCCGGGTACGTCGCGTAGTCGATCAGGAAGTACTTCCCCCAGCCCTTCTCCGCGACGATCTTGCAGGACTTCCGGTAGGGGATCGGGATGTAGCAATTCTGCCCCCGTGCGGCCATGTACACGAGCGAGGGGT
>CAZEJA010000184.1:0-6512 GCA_964512215.1 uncultured Planctomycetaceae bacterium | reverse complement strand
GGAAGGCGCGGGACAGGTTGTTCACGGCACGCCGTGAAATGGGAAGGTGCGGCCCGATCGTTCGCCCCAGCCAGCCGCCGACGGCCGACGCCAGATCGATCGGCAGAAGGGCGAAAAACCAATAGGCGGAGAATGCCACCGTCGCTTCGATCGGATGCAGCAGATATCGTCGAACGGGCCTGGGTATTTTCATCGGCTCTTCCCGTCCATGACGGGCCGCAGGATCGTGTCGAGAGCCGCTTCGTCATCCCATTCGAGGGTAATTGTCAAGACCTGGATACCATTTCCCGCATCCGGCGGCAGGCGGACCGCGTCCTTGGCGGTGGTTACCGGCACCGCCCCCAGGTCCCTTGCCGATCGGCACAGACGATCGATTTCCGCCGCCATGAAGGGATGATGGTCGGGAAAGGGGTGCGCCGCCACCACGCGGCAGCCGATGGTACGGAGCGTATCGAAGAATTTCTCCGGATTTCCAATTCCGGCGAATGCCACGACTGACTTGCCGGAAAGGGCAACGGCTTCCGGTCCCGGCTCCAACCGGGCGCGCAAAACTTGAGGCAACAATTGGGTAGAGCCGGTCTCGTCGGTCCCGATCACGACGACCGCATGGGCGCGGGCAACTGGGGTGTCCTCTCCCTTGCCCCGCTCCCTTGGGGTCGCGGCTCGTTGGGGGTTCTCCGTTGCGGAGCGAGTATCGCGCGCTACAGGATTTCGGCGGCTTTGGCGTTGTCGTCGGTGAGGAAGACGACGCAGACCTCGTCGGCGTCACAGCCGGTGGCGAAGACGCAGTCGATGCTGATGCCCGCCTCGGCGAGCTTGGACGCCGCGGCGTTCAGCGTGCCGGGGGTATTGGGCATCTTGACGCAGACGGCCTCCTGGAAGCTGCAGCACTCGCCCTCGCCGCCGACCGCGGCGCAAGCGGCTTCGGCGTCGGACGTGCAGGCCAGCATGTGGCCCGTGTCGCCATCGCCCCACGCACAGAGCGCCAGGATGTTCACTCCGGCGGCCGCGAACTTGCCCGTAACCTCGGCGAGCTTGCCTACCGCATTCGGCACGGTAACGTGAATCTGCTTGCAGATGTCGGCCATGACGTGATCTCCTTCTCCGCGGGTGATTGACGTGGATCGCCCGCGCCGCCGGTTGCATCCTCTCGCGGCGGCGCGGTATCGTGCACTGAGGAATTCTATCCGCCGGGACCGGGCGGGAACCAGCTTTTCTCCGGAGCGGGGCGACAAATGAGTGAGGCGGCTGAGGGCAGACCGAAGCGACCGCGGCGTCGGCGCAGGCGAATCATCCTGCTGGTGCTGCTCGCCGCGGCGCTGGCGAGCGGGGCGGGGTACTACCGTTTCTACCTGTCGCGCCCCGTCGGATCGGGCCCGGCCGGCCCGTCCGTTCCTCTCGAGGCGTTCGCGAAGCCCTGGTCGGACCGCAAGGTGGTCCTGTTCGGGATGGGCGACAGCGTGACGGCCGGCTACGGGGCGTCACCGGGGCTGTCCTACTTCGAACGTCTGGCAGAGAATCCGCCCGACGAATTCGAGGACATTCGGGGGGCATGCCTGTCGGCGGTCTTCCCGAACCTGGAGACGATGAACACCGCGGTCTCCAGCAGCACGTCGCTGCAGCACGAGAAGTACCTCGCGGAGGTCCAACCGTTCCCGGCCGACGTTCTCGGGCTCGTCGTGATGACGACGGGCGGCAACGACATCCTGCATGACTACGGTCGATCCCCGCCGCGGGAACATGCGATGTTCGGGGCGACGCTGGAGCAGGCCCGCCCGTGGATCGACGCGTTCGAGCAGCGCCTGGATCGCATGATCGGCATGCTGACCGAGCGGTTCCCGGGCGGGTGTCACGTCTTCATCGCAACCGTCTACGACCCGAGCGACGGCAGCGACGAGTGCATGATGCAGATCGCCCCCTTCTACTCGGTGGGCCTTCCCGCCTGGCCCGACGGGCAGGCCGTCCTCAAGGCGGTCAACGACGTCATCGCCCGCTGCGCCGCCAAGCACGCGTTCGTACACCTCGTCGACGTGCACAGCGAGTTCCTCGGCCACGGCATCCACTGCACGAAGTTCTGGAAGAGCACCTACCGCTCGGACGATCCGACCTTCTGGTACCTGATGATCCTCGAAGACCCCAACGACCGCGGCTACGACGCCATCCGCCGCCTCATGCTCCTGAAGATGATCGACGTCCTCCGCCCGTGAGGGGCGGCATTTGACGGATTGGCGGCGGGCGCGGTATGGTGGGGCTTTGTCGGCAGACCCCGATCCATCCACGGAAGGCGATTCATGGACAAGTTCATCATCAAGGGCGGCAGCAGGTTGACGGGGCGGCTGGAGGTGAGCGGCTCGAAGAACGCGGCCCTTCCGATCGTGGCCGCGGCGCTGCTGGCGGAGGGGCCGAGCGTGATCCGCAACGTTCCGGACCTGGCGGATGTGCGCAACATGGTGGACCTGCTGGGCGACCTGGGCACGTCGGTATCGCGCGAGGGCGATGCCCTTCACGTGGCGGTGGAGGACGAATCGGAAAGCCACGCGCAGTACGACCGCGTGCGGAAGATGCGGGCGAGCATCTGCGTGCTGGGCCCGCTGCTGGCCAAGCGCCGCAAGGCCCGCGTGTCGATGCCCGGCGGATGTGCGATCGGCTCGCGCCCGGTGGACCTGCATCTGCGGGGTCTGCGGGCACTGGGGGCGGAGATCGAACTGGACGGCGGCGACATCGTCGCCACCGCGGGCAAGCTGAAGGGCACGGAGATCTTTCTGGGCGGGCCCTTCGGCTCGACCGTGCTCGGCACGGCCAACGTGATGATGGCGGCCGCCCTGGCGGAGGGGACGACGGTGATCGAGTCGGCCGCTTGCGAGCCGGAGATCGCCGACCTGGCGGATTACCTCAACGCGATGGGCGCGAAGGTCCGCGGGGGCGGCACGCCGCGGGTGACGGTCGAGGGCGTCGAGGCACTTACCGGCGTGGAGCACGACGTGATCCCCGACCGCATCGAGGCGGGCACGTTCATGGTCGCCGCCGCGGTCACGAATGGCGAGCTGTCGCTGACGAACGCGCGGATGGACCACATGATGGCCGCCGTGGACAAGCTGCGCGAGATCGGCTGCGTCGTCGAGGCCGACAACGGCGGGCTGGTGGCCTCCTCGGCGCGGCGGCTGTCGCCCACCGACGTGACCACGCAGCCGTACCCGGGCTTCCCCACCGACCTGCAGGCGCAGCTCATGACGCTGCTGTGCCTGGCCGACGGCAACAGCGCGATCACGGAGAAGATCTTCCCCGACCGGTTCATGCACGTCGCGGAGCTGCTGCGGATGGGCGCGAACATCCGCAAGGAGGGCCCGACGACGATCGTCACGGGCGTGCGCGAGCTGATCGGCGCGCCGGTGATGGCGTCAGACCTGCGGGCGTCGGCGGCGCTGGTGCTGGCCGGGCTGGTCGCGCGCGGGACCACGACGGTCGCGCGGGTCTACCACATCGACCGCGGCTACGAGGAGATCGAGCAGAAGCTGCGCGGCGTCGGCGGCGACATCCAGCGCGTCAGCGAGTGAACGCGGGCGCTGCTCAGGGGACGGGTGCCGTGGCTTGCGGCGAAGCCGCAACCACGTCTCGTGGAACCGGAACCGACGTGGTTGGAGCTGCGCTCCAAGCCAAGGCACCCCTGTTGTTCAAGGGGCCCCCTCGCCGTGACGATGTAAGGGGCGTGAGCGAAGGGAGTGAGTCCATCGTCCGTCACCGTTGTCCCAATCCCCAGTGTATGGTGATGCTGCGCATTCCGCGGCAGGCGAGGTGGCATAAGGTGTTCTGCGGCCAGTGCGGCACGACCTTCACCGCCCCGCCGACGACGCGGGCCCGGCGAGGCGTCGCTCACCCCAACGTCACGCCGACATGGCGGCGGTCTCCCCTTCAATCGCTCAAGGACGCCCTGGACTGAAGCTGCTCACGATCGGAACGTCGCAGCCCTCAGCAAACAGGGAACGGCAAGCCCTCACCTCTCACCTCTAACCTCTCACCTTCCGCCCCCCTACCAGCCCTTCGGCCCGTTCGCTTCCGCCGGCCCGGCCGTCCACGTGTCGGGGTCGCGGAAGTACTCCTTGAGCTGCATCGCCGCCGTCACGCCGTCGCTGCAGGCGGTTGCGAGTTGCAGCGGCGCATCCTGGCGGCAGTCGCCGGCGACGAACACGCCGGGCGTGGAGGTCTTCATCGTAATCGGGTCGGCGGCGATGTAGCCCGCTTCGTCGATCTCGACCGCGCCCCGCAGCCAGCCTGTGTTCGGAATCATCCCCACGAAGATGAACACACCGTCGACGACCAACTCCTCGATCTCGCCCGTCTCGACGTTCTTGATCTTCGCGTGGTCGATCTCCGTCCCGTCGGCGCCGGGGACGATCGCCTCCAGCACGTAGGGAAGCTTGACGTCGATGTTCTTGTCCTTGGCGGCTTCGTAGAGTTCCTCCACGAGCACCTTCTGGGCGCGGAATTCGGTGCGCCGGTGGATGAGCGTGAGCTTCTTCGTGAACCGCGTCGCGAGGTAGACGGCGTCCTCGACCGCGGTATTGCCTCCCCCCACGGCGAGCACGTGCTTGTCGCGATAGAACGCCCCGTCGCAGGTCGCGCAGTAGCTCACGCGCGTCGCCTGGCGCATCTGCTCCTCGCCGGGCGCGCCGAGCTGCCGGTAATCGCTGCCGGGCGCCAGGATCACCGCGCGGGCGAGGCAGGTCTCGCTGCCGCCGTTGACGGACAGCTCCAGCACACCGTCGTCGCGCCGCGTCAGCGAGTCGACCGCCTTGGACGCGGCGATCTGGGCGCCGAAGCCCGTCACCTGCCCCTTCATCTGCTCGACCAGGTCGAAACCGGAGATCTTCCCGTAGCCGGGGTAGTTCTCGATGCGGTCCGTGAGCATGATCTGCCCGCCGGGCAGGCCGTTCTTCTCGAGCACGAGCGTCCGGTAGCGGTCGCGTGCGGTATACAGACCGGCCGCCAGGCCCGCGGGCCCGCCGCCGACGATAATCACGTCGTAGAGGTCACTGTCTGGCATCGACGATTCCTTTGCGCTGCCGCTCCCGATCTCGCCGGGGGCGTCACTTCTGGCTGGCCCACTTGGCCATGCCCTGAATCAGTTTGTCCGCGGCGGGGAACCTGGCGAGGATCGCCGGGCGGCTGGAAAGTTCCATCACCGCGCCCTCCGGCGTGCGAGACCGCAGGAGCCCACCCTTGGCGTCCAGCCAGACCGTCACGGGCTCGCGATCCTGCGCGGGGCGGTCCAGGACGCGAACGGCCTTGACGGACCGCCCGCCCAGCGTGATCGTCTCGGGCCCGACCACTGTCCAGGTTCGCATGTCCAGCCCGCCCGTCTCGGCATTGTAGACCGCGAACGCGTAGGCCGCCGGCGTGCTCAGGTCGACCAGGCGCCCAAGCATCCGGCCCAGAACGCGGGGCAGGTATTCCGGAATAACCACGTCCTCGGGGCGCAGCGTCACGCCCTCGGCCGCCTTCTTCTTCATCCGCTCCAGGATCGCGTCCCGCTGGGGGAGGATCTGCTGCGAGCTGTCGATATGCATGCCGCGGTCGACCGTGCAGACGATCAGATCCGCCTGCTTAATGCCGTCGATCGCCACCGACCGTGCCTGGTCGCCCTGCCCGACCTGGACCTGCTCCTTCCACCGCTCCACGCGCCGGTCGGGCGTGGTGAACAGGACGCGCTTCAGCATGCGCGCATCGCCCTTGGGCGGACTCGCCACCGACCACAGCGTCAGCCGAAAGCCCGCCGCCCGCTTCTCCAGAGCCGTGCCCTCCTGCACGCGGGTGAACCCCACCGCCTTGCCCGCCGCCTGCAGGAGGTACCACCGGTCGGTTGCGTGCAGCACCGCGCCGATCTTCCGCCCGTCCACGCCGGCCAGCAGCTTGTACCCGCGCTTGAGGTTCTCCCGCATGATCTGCTTGGTCATCTCGGGGTCGGTCAGGCGCACGGTGTCGACGACCGTCGTGCAGACCGCGTCGAGACGATCCTTGATCTGGGTCGAGCCGACGATCGAGAGGATGAGGAACTGTCCGGCCTCCCCGCCCGGGACGCCGGGACGGGTGGAGATCCATATCTGACACTGCCAGATCGACATCATGCCCCCGGTCCGCCCGCGGAAGTGCATGGCCGGCCTTCCGCCCACCGGCGTGAGGCGCACCGACTCGATGTCGAAGCTCTCTTCCTTGCGGAGCTTGGCCGCCAGGACGTCGGCATACTTCTTCAGGCCCATCTTGCCGATCGTCCCGCGGGCCCGGCGGACGCTCAGCGTCCAGACCATCGCGCCGGCCTTCGCGTCGATCCGCGACCAACTCACCAGGCGGCTGCCTTCGACGCTGCGGTTCTGCTTCGTCCCCGCGGGCGGGCGCAGCGAGAACCCGTTCAGCGGGTCCGTGTAGCGGTCACCCAATGCTACCGGCTCGGCGGAAACGACCCGGACGGACGCCCACGCCATCACCAGGAAGCCGATGCCCAGGAGGACCAGCCCGAT
>CAZEJA010000183.1:0-6513 GCA_964512215.1 uncultured Planctomycetaceae bacterium | reverse complement strand
TCAGCAGACGTTGTGGCGCCTGTGGGTGCCCGACGAGGAGTACATGCTGCACTTCGACCGCGATTTCTCCCGCCTGTCCGAGGGAGACAGCCTGCTGCGAACGCTCGCGCGGGGGCAGCCCACGCCCGTGGCGTTCAAACTCTCCCCGCAAGGGCGGGTCTGGGACTTCGTCCGCCAGGGGCCGCCCGGCGAGCTGTCGGTCCTGCTGATGGGCATCGAGTTGTTCAACATCACCATCTGGGTCCTGGTCGCCGCCGGCGGGATCGCCATGCTGAAACTCGGCGGCTTCCACCGGTGCCTGATTCTCCTGGGCGCCGCCCTGCTGGCCGCCGTACTGAGGCTGTTCTCGCCTCTGCTCGTCCGCAACCTCGTCGCCACCGCGACGTGGGCGGCGGTCCTCGTGCTGGGCCTGTGGATCGCACAGTGGCTGTTCCTCCGCCTGCCCGGACTGCTCAAGCAGATCGCCGCGAATTCTCCGCCCAAACCGCCCAAGAAACCCAAGCGGCCCGCGAAACCTGCTCCAGCCGCAGACGCTCCGGACACCGCCGCCGCCAACACCGAGGACAAGGAGTAAGGCCATGACAGCACGCACACGAAACGTACTGGCGTGGCTGGTCCTGGCGGCGGCGTGTCCCGCGGCGGCAGGCGAAGGCGACGCGCCCCGGGTGTATGTCCCGTACCAGGATCTCGCCGCGGTGATGGACCCGGCGGGCAAGACCGTCCTGATGGACCGGACGGAGTTCGCGAAGCTGCTGGCCGCCGCGGACGCGACGGCCAAGGCGGCCGACACGCTCGAACTCGGGCAGGTCACCAGCGCCCGATACACCGCCGCCGTGAAAGGCAAGGCGCTGGCCATCGAAGGCGAGATGACGGTCACGTCGCTGAGCGACAAGCCCGTCTCCGTCCCGCTGACGTTCGGACTCGTCGGAATCACGAAGCTCACGCTCGACGGCAAGGCCGCCCCGCTGGGCTATGACAAGCAGGGACGCCTCGTGGTGATCCTGTCGGGGCGCGGCGCGCACAAGATGACCGTCTCGGCGTCGGCGCCCCTCACCGACCTGCCCGGCGGCGGGATGCAGTTCGGCATCTCCGTCCCCACCGCGGTCGCCGCGACGCTCGCGCTGACCGCTCCGGGCGATCTCGACGTGCACGCGACGGTCCCCGTGACCAAGCCCGTCTACGATCGCCCCGCCGACCGCACGACGGCCGAGCTGACCCTCGGCGGGCACAGCGCCGTCACGGTCGTGCTGACCGGCAACGGGCGCCAAGAGGACGACCGCGCCATCCTGCTGGGCGAGTCGACGACGTCGGTGGACCTCAGCCGCTCCCACCAGGTGCTCAGTTGCCTCTACACGGTCCAGATCCTCCGGCGCGGCGTGCGGGAACTGACGTTCTCCCTGCCGGCCGAGTGGACCGTCACCGAGGTCTCCTGCCCCAGCCTCGTCAAGTGGTCGGTCCCGGGCAAGCCCCGTAACGGGCGCAAGACGCTCGTGGTCCGCCTCCGCCGTCCCGAACGGGGCGTCCAGGCGGTTCACATCCGCGCCACCGCTCCGCGCGAAGGGGAAGCCTGGCAGTCCCCGCGCATCGACCTGCAGGATTCCGCCTTCCAGCGCGGCTACCTGATCGCCGACGCGGGCGAGGAGCTTCGTGTGCGCGGCGAGAGAATCCGCGCCGCCCGCCGCGAGACCCGCACGGCCGCCCGGTCGGCCGCCGGCGTGTTCACCACCCCGTCGGGACGATTGTATTACCACTGGGGCAGCAACTGGTCCGTCAGCCTGGACCTGAGCACCGTCTCGCTCCGTCGCGCCAGCCTCGACCGGCAGATCCTCGCGATCTCCCCCGAGCAACTGACCCTCAGCGGACAATTCCAGGTCACCGCGATCGGGCGCGAGATGTACGACCTGTCCTTCGAGCTTCCCCCCGAGACGCTCCGCTGGGACGTCGGCTCCGTCACCGTCAACGGCAAGACGACGGGCTTTGAGTATCGCGTGACGGCTGCGAAGCAGCAGCGGGTGCTGCGGATCGAACTGGCCAGCCCCGTCATGCCCGAAGCGTTCGCCAACGTCGTCATCACCCTCCGCCACGTGCCGTCCGACTGGGACTTCGCCGCGCGGAACGCCGCGACCGACGACGCGGACAAGCGAGCGTTCGCCGCGCCGCTGATTCAGCCGATCGCGCATAGCATTTCAGGCTTGTTCGCCGTCACCGCGAGCGGAGACCTCGACGCGACCGCCTTGAAGGCCCCCGCCGGGCTCAAGGAAGTCACCGTCGGGCGCATGGCATCGCTGGGCCTCTCGCGGAACGTGCAGTTGGCCTGGAGTTACGAGGCGGCCGTCGACAGGCCCGCCCGCATCGAGGTCAGCCGCCGGCGCACGCGGATTTCCGCGGACTCCGCCGGCGTGCTGCACGCGGGCGTGGGCAAGGCGACGGGGACGTGGCGGATGGTCTACCACGTCACCCGGGCGACCACGCGAACGCTCCAACTGCTCGCGGCGGACTCCCTCGGCGACGCGATCAAGATCGACGCGCCCGGGCGGCGGATCGCTTCGAAGATACGCACCGATTCCGGCGAGGGCGTGCCCGACGGGTACGACCTGTGGACGCTCACGCTGGACGGCGACACCATCGGCGACGTGGCGGTTGTCGTGCAGTACGAGCGCCCCGTGACGACCGAGACGTTCGCCGTCCCGCTCGTGCGCCCCTTCGGCGTGCGCCAGGCCTCCGAAACGCTCGCCGTGCAGGCCAGCGAGGAGTTGGCCGTCGACATCCAGTCCGCCGACACCACCGAGATCGACGCCGTCGACCTCCCGCCGCTGCCCGTCCCCGTCACGCGCCTGCTGGCGTCCTTCCGCCTGCAGCCGTTGCCCGCGGGCAAGCCCGCCGTGACGCTGCGGACCACGACGCACGACAACTACGCCATCCCCTCGGCGATGGTGACCCGCGCGGAACTCGCGACCTACCTCGGCGCGGACGGCTCGCAGCGGACGGCCGCCACGCTGCTGGTCGTCAATGCGGGCATGCAGTTCCTGACGTTCTCCCTGCCCGAGGGCGCCGACCTCTGGTCCGTCCGCATCGCCGACCAGCAGGCCAAGCCCCGTCGCGACGCGCAGGGACGATACCTCATTCCCGCCCCGCGATCGCGCATTCCCGTCCCCGTGCGGATTGTCTTCGCCTGGACGCCGGCCGACGCGGGCTCCGGCGTGCAGCTCGGCGCCGTCCATCTCGCGGATATGCAGATCAACAAGGTCCGTTGGACCGTGACCCCGCCGCCGGGGTACTCGATCACCTCGCAGCAGACCCAGATGCAGACCCGCGACATCCCCGCGCCCACGCTGGCCTGCCAGGAGTTCATAGATCGCTTCCTCTTCGAGGGCGTTCTCCGCCCACAGATGGTCCTCCATCGCCAGAGCGGGATGGACTATTTCGAGGTCTCCCCCGAAGGTGCTGAAGTCCCCACTGTTGCCACACGAGATGGCTGGGACGCGGAGACGACGGGCGAGGATGAGGCGGGTCGCCCTGCGGGCCGCAGGCCCGCCGAACCGGACGCGAAGGCCAAGACCGCGCCGACCGCGCCGAAACCCAAACCGGTCAAGAAGCCCGCGCCGGCCCGACCGGTCGTTGTTGCGGGCAAGGCCCTGATCGCCGGGCGGTACACGCTGCCCGTCGAGTTGACCCCCCTGACGGGGGCCGGACCCACGGTGACGTTCACCGGGCTCGGTCAGCCGAACCTGGCCGTCACGATCACGGCCGACTCCCGGACGGTGACCTGGTGGTGGGTGGGCTTTGCGCTGATCGCGTCGGCGGGCGTCCTGCGGATCACCGCGCGTCCGGGCCGACGCTGCCTCTTCATCATCGCCGTGCTCGCCGCGTCGAGCCTGCTGGCCATCGTCTGGCCCGGCGCGACGGCGCCGACGAACGGCGCCTTCTACGCGGCCCTCGCGCTGATCCCGCTGTACCTCGGTCTCGCGATCCTGCGGTGGACGCTGCGCCTCATCACACCGCCCGTCGCCCGGCGCTTGGCGACGGCGGCCCTGCTGCTGCCCCTGCTGTTGACCGTGACCGCCTCGGCCGGCGGGAAGGCCTCCAAGGCGCCCGCACCGAAGCCGACGCCCCCGCCGGCGCCCGCCCCGCGCACCGCCCCCGCGGTGATCCCTTACGATGGCAATCCCGCGAACGCCGACGCCTCGACCAAGGTGCTCGTCCCCTACGCCCGGTTCGCCGAGTTGTGGAACCGCGCGCACCCGGACCGGCCCGTCGAAGTCGGCCCCCGGGCGGGCATGATCTCGCTCGCGGACGTCCAATACGCCGCCGTGCTCCGAGGCAAGGAACTGCACGTCGTGCTGACCGCCCGGATCGCCGCGTCCGGCGACGGGCTGGTTACGCTGCCCATGCCCATCGCCGGGCTCGCCGTCCAGTCCGCGACGCTCGACGGCAAGGACGCGTCGCTCCAGGTGGGGCCCGGCGGGATGATGCTGACGCTCCGCGGCGGCAAGAGCGGGCTGCTGAAGGTGACGATGGTCACCACGCCCAAGACGCTCGGGCGACGCGGGACCGTCGGGCTTTCCCTGCCCCCTCTGCCCGCAGCCGTCATGACCGTGCACCTTCCCCAGGAGGACCTCATCGTCGAAGCCACCGGCGTGGCCGGCGCGCCCAGCCGCCGCGAGGTGAGCAAGGGCGTCCAGTGGATCGTCCCGCTCGGCTCGGCGAGGAACGTCACGCTCCGCTGGCTGCCCAAGGCCGGCGGCGGAACGATCGACCGGACGCTGTCCGCCGCCGTCGCACACGAGGTGTACGCCTACCACTGGGCCGTCCGCGGCGCGACAAAGATGGTCTTCACCTTCTCCACGACGGACTACGACCGCTTCGCCTTCCTGCTGCCCGAGGGCGTGACCCTCACGTCCGTGTCGGGGGCGAACCTGCGCGATCACCGCGTAACGGGCACGAAGAAGGTCGAAGGGCGGACGTTCCAGGTCGTCGAGGTCCGCCTGTACCGCCCCGCCGAAAAACGGTACGAACTGACCGCGATCTGGGTCGCCCCGCTGCCGGCGCTGTCGACGCCCAGCCGCCTGGTCCTGCCTCGCGCCGCCGACGTGGGGCGCGAGAGCGGCACGGTGACGCTTCACGCGGCCGGGGGCATGACGCTCAAGGTCCCCGAGGTCGTCGGCGGGCGCCGAAGCAGCACCGCGGTGCCCGAGAAGCTCGTCGTCGCCAACGTCGCGCGTCCCATCGCGCAATACTACTGGCCGTACCGCCCCTTCGCTGTCACCGTGCAGCTCGACCGCCTGACGATCGCGCCCACGATTGACGTCGCGCAGCTCGTCCGCGTCACGCCCGAACGCGTGCAGCTTCTCGCCCGGACGACGCTGACGGCCAAGGACGGGCGGATCTACGGAACGAGCTTCTCCCTGCCGGACGGCTACGAGCTGCTCAGCGTCGTCGGACCCGCCGTGGGCGACTTCTACGAGCAGCCCACCCCCACCGGGCGGCGCCTGCACGTGAACTTCCGCTCGGGCACGACGAGCACGAACGTCGCGCTGGTGCTCGTCCGCAACGCCGCCAGGCTCGACCCGCTCGATGTGCCCACCGTCGGCGTGATCGCACCGGACGGCGAGCCCATGCCCAACCAGACCGGGCACCTCGCCGTGCAGGTCGCCCCCGCGCTGTCGGCCCACACCCTCGCCAGCGAGAACCTCCGGGCCATCCCGCCCCGGACGGCCGGGCGGAACTGGCTGGACTCGGCGCAGATGAACGCCGTTCAGTTCGCCTACCGGTACGAGAAGCCGAAGATCTCACTCCGCCTGGCCGTCACGGCCAAGCCTTCCAAGGTGCGTGCGGAGGTCCTGGGCGGGCTGGTGGTGACCTCGTCGGCGGCGTCCTACGCCTACCGCCTGCGCTACACCATCGCGGGCTCGCCCATCGACCGCGTGAGCTTCACGCTGCCGACGGAATACGCCCCGCTGGTGGCGGTCGCCTCGCCCGCGATGCGGAGCGTCGCCAAGACTGACGCCGGCGGCGGCAGGACGCGGTGGACCGTCTCCCTGATCAATGAAGTGACCGGCCTGCTGGACGTGACCGTGAACTTCGCCCTGCCCATCAAGCCGACGACGACGTCGCTGCCCATGCCTACGATCGCCACCGACGCGCCGGAAGGCTATCGCGCGATCCTGGCCGTGCAGAACTTCTCCCGACACGACCTGACGATGGGCGAGACGGCCAAGCTCACGCCCCTGCCCCTCGCCGAGCAGCGTCTCCTGCTCACCGAGGGCACCCGCAAGAGCCTCCAGTACGCCCTGCAGAGCTTCGAGACGGACTGGGCGATGCAGATCGCCCTCAAGCCCGCCAAGGAGGCCAAGCGGATCCAGGCGGTCGTGGACCTGCTGGCCCTGACGAGCGTCATCGACGCCGACGGGCGCTGCCGCTACCAGGCCCTCATTACGCTGCAGAACCGCAGCGAGCAGTTCCTCCGCGTCAAGGCCCCGGCGGGATTGCGCCTCTGGAGCGCCCACGTAGCCG
>CAZEJA010000182.1:0-6541 GCA_964512215.1 uncultured Planctomycetaceae bacterium | reverse complement strand
AATCCCCCGTGACGAGGCCAGACAAATATGCTTAACTTAGGACCATTGGGGACACCTTACTTAATTACTCCCAGGCTACTGCACGGCCCGCCGATACACGCCGGCGACCGTCGCGAGCATGTCCGCAGCGCGATGGTTCTCGCCCAGGTAGGCCAGCGAATTCCGCACGAGTTGCCTGCCGGACTCCGGATCCTCCATCAGCCCCAGGAGTTTCAGCGTGAGGTCGGCGGCATCGTCCCGCCGGAACCCCATCGCCGTCTTCCCGTCGATGAGGAAGTCCTCGGCGTCCAGGCAGGTCAGGACCGGAATGCCCGCAGCCATCGCCAGCAAGGGGCGAACGTCCACCCGGTCGCCGGGCTCGGGAGCGATGTAGATGTCGGCTGCCTTGAACACGCCCACGAGCTGCCGGGGCGACTGGGGATCGACGAAGGTCAATTCCTGCCGCAGGCCCAACTTCTCCGCAAGCCGTCGAAGGCGCCGCTCCAGCGAGCCGGCGCCGACCATGAAGTAGACGCAGTCAAACTGACGCCGGTGCAGTTCGCCCAAGGCCCTCAAGGCGGACTCCAGCGCGGCGGAACTCTCGCCGCAGGCCCCCACGACGATCGCCGCGCTGTGGTCGGGGTTCGTGAAGCACGTGGGCTGATTCACCTGGTAGACGCCCGGTCGGACCAGCAGGACCTTCTCCTCCGCGGCCACGTGATGGGCGAGCAGGTCTCGCCGGACGCTCTCCCCGGCAGCCAGGACGGCCGCCGCACGCGAGTCCAGCCGACCGATCCGCCGCCCGTCCGCGAAGCCGTAGCTGCCGACCACGTAGTTCACGTCGAGAGAATCGGCGAGTTGCCCGGTCAGCTTGGCCGCCGAGGCGTCCAGCGCATGCAGCAGGTCGATCTTGCCCTTGCTGAAGCGCTGAGCGATGCCGTCGACGGCCTTGTGATGGTTCTCCCACCATCGCGGCGGAGCGTAGACCACGCGCTCCACGGGCGGCGTGGGCAGTTCCTCCGTTCCCGCAGCCCCGTCCGGGCAGAGGGCGACCACCTCGATCATCTCGTCCATCAGCCCGATCACCAGCGGCTGGAGAATTCGCCCCAACTGCCGCAGCGTCTCGCTCCCCGCGACCCAGCCGACACGGATCGGGTCGGCCGGGGCGTCCGCATTGTCCGTCTGCTCGGTCACGGGTGTATTGTATGCACCGGGATGGGGAGGGGGAAACCGTACCGGACGGATTCTGCACGTGGGCCAAGCCGCAAGCGGCGTATCAGGCGCAGGTGGGTTCGCCGTCCATCGACGCGGCGCCGGACTGGTCGGCCGCGATGGACTGCTGCAGCGTTTCCCAGTCCTCGATGGTCATCATGCACTCGCGGGCCTGCGAGCCCTTGTAGTCGCCCAGGATGCCCGCCTCGGCCATCTGGTCGATAATCCGGCTGGCCCGGCTGTAGCCGATCTGCAGGCGCCGCTGCAGCAGCGACACGCTGCCGCGCTGCGAAGCCAGCACGATCTCGACGGCCTTGTAGAACAGGTCGTCTCGATCCCCGCCCATCGCTCCGGAGGGGCGGGCGTTGAGCTTCATCAGTTCAGCGTTGTAGGCGGGCTTCATGTCCTTCAGCGCCGAGACGACGCTGCGAATCTCCGAGTCGTCCACGAACGTGCCCTGCGCGCGGATGAGGTTGCTCGTGCCCGGCTGGAGGAACAGCATATCGCCCTGCCCCAGCAGCACGTCGGCGCCGTTCTGGTCGAGGACGATGCGGCTTTCCTGGCGCGACGCGACGCGGAAGCTGATGCGGCAGGGCATGTTGGACTTGATCAGACCGGTCACCACGTTCACGCTCGGGCGTTGCGTGGCGAGGATCAGGTGGATGCCCACCGCGCGGGCCTTCTGCGCGATGCGGATGATGTGCCCTTCCACTTCCTTGCTCGACGTCATGATCAGGTCGGCGAGCTCGTCGACGATAATCACGTAGTATGACAGGTGTGTCTGAACCGCAGAGCGCTCCTCGTCCGTCTCCGCGCCGAACCGCTCCCAGATCTCTTCCCTGGGCAGGCGATTGTAGCCCGCGATGTTCTTGACGCCGGCTTCCTTGAGCAGCTCGTACCGCTCGTCCATCTTCGTCGCGGCCCACTCGAGAATGTCCTCGGCCTTCCGCATATCGTTGACGATCGGGCAGAGCAGGTGCGGGATATTCTCGAAGGCAGCCATCTCGACCATCTTCGGGTCCACCAGGATCAACCGGACGTCCTCGGGGCGGCGCATCATGAGCATCGCGACGATGATCGCGTTGATGCACACGCTCTTGCCCGAGCCCGTCGTGCCCGCGATGAGCATGTGGGGCATGCCCGCGAGGTCCGCGACGATCGCATTGCCCCCCGCGTCCTTGCCGAAGTACAGCGGCAGGTACATCCGGTCGTCCGCGTCGGGAACCATCTGCATCAGTTCCTTGATGCGAACCATTTCCTTGTCGAGGTTCGGCACCTCGATGCCGATCGTGTCTTTGCCCGGAATGGGGCTGACCACGCGGACGCCCGGCACGGCCAGCGCACGGGCGACGTCGTTGGAGAGGTTTGCGACCTGGGCCACCTTCACGCCCGGCGCCAGCGACAACTCGAACAGCGTGATGACAGGCCCGGTCTGGTAACCCACCACCGACGCCGAGACGTTGAAGTCGTCCAGCGTTTGCTGGAGGACCAGCTTCTTGCGGGCGGCCTGGACTTCCTGCGTCTCGTTGTACCCGCCGGGCGCCTCGGTCAGAAGCTCGGCCGAAGGAAGCTCGTAGTCGGCCTGACCGATCTTGGCCTTGTCGATGGCCGGCGCGGGCTTGGGCTTGGCCGGTGCGGAGGGTTTGGTCCGCAGCTTCGGCAGCGGCAGCAGGCGCGACAGCGCCCCGCCCTTCTCGGCGGGCTTGTCTTCCGGCGGCTTCGGCGCGGGGTCGGGCAGCGGCGAGACCCGTGCGGGCGGCTCGGGCGCCGGGGCGACCGGAGCGGGACGCTCCACCGGGGAGACGCGCGGGGGTGCATTGCGCGGGCCGGCGGCAATGGCGTGTTCGGTGGCGTCGACGGTTGCTTCACCCGCCGGGCGGACACGCAGGGCGCCGACCATGCTCGGAATCTCCCCGCGACGCTGCCAGGCCTTCCGCCCCCACTGCGGAATCTGCAGCACCAGATTGTCCGCCGTCAGCATCAGCCCGATGCACAAGGAGATCAGCAGCACGATCCACGTGCCCATGCTCGCCATCCGACTGAGCAGGGCGTTGCCGATCGCGATGCCCAGAATGCCCGCGGAACCGTCCAGCGGATCGCCCGGGCTGTTGCGATTCACCACGAAGATGGCGGAACTGGTCGCTGCGATCAGCAACCCCACGCCGACCAGCCGCCAGGGCAGTTCGCCGACGCGTCCGCCGAACAACAGCAGCCCGGCCGCTACGGTGGCGAACAGCAGGCCCATGTAGACGCCCCCGCCCAGCCAGTATCGCAGGAAGTACGCCAGGTGCGCGCCGACGGGGCCGGCGACGTTGTCGACGGGGTCCTTCGGGGGGTAGACGGCCGGCGAGGGCGGATCGGTCGGCGAGTACGTTAGCAGGCTCAGCCAGACCACCACGACCACGCCGAACAGGGCGAGCACGCAGAAATAGCGGAGGAACCGCATGTTGCCGGATTCCTCCCTGGGACCCGTCAGCCGATCGCTGGTTGCCTCGCGCTTCTTCGCCATCCCTGACCTTTGCTTCTCCCCCGGCCGGCAGTGGGCGGGGTCACTTCATGTCTTCACGCGGCCCTGCCGCCGCGCCATCCTCATATGCCCGTATGTCCGAAGCCGCCCTCGCCGCGGTCGGTCGCGTCCAGCTCGTCGACCTCGGCGACGTCGGCCTGCGTGACGGGGGCGATCACCATCTGGGCGATCCGCATGCCGCGCCGCACGACAAACTCATCGCGGCCGACGTTGCCCAGGATCACGCACACCTCGCCACGGTAGTCCGCGTCGATCGTTCCCGGCGAGTTCGGCAGGACGATCCCGTGCTTCAGCGCCAGTCCGCTCCGCGGTCGCATCTGCGCCTCGTAGCCGACCGGCACGGCCATGTAGAACCCGCACGGGACCAGCTTCACGTCGCCCGGCGCGATCGTCACGTCCGCCTTGCAGGCTGCACAGACATCCATTCCCGCCGCGTGGTCTGACATATAGCGCGGCAGCGGAACGTCCTCGCAGCCCTCTTTGCGGCGAATCTCTATTCTTATCGGACCGTCCATCATGTTCACTCCAGAGGAAAACCGCCCCCCGCCAGATCGCGAAGATGCCGTGAGGATAACAGCTTAGGTCGCGTTCGAGAAGCCTCCGCCAAAGGCGATCAGTCCGCCCCGGAGTCCAGAAGACGGATAATCTCTTCGGCGAGGGGGTCTTTGGGGCGGCGGTCCCAGGGCAGGACGGTCGCGTCGGGCGAGAGGATGGCGGCAGAGGATTGATCGGCCGCCATGGCGGCGGGCGTGTTGACGACGACGTAGTCGGCGTGCTTGCTCGTCAGTTCGCGGCGGGCCTTGTCCTCGATCTGCTCGGGGCTGCCGTCCTCGACGGCGAAGGCGATGACGATCTGCCCGTCCCGCTTGCCGGCTGCGACGCCGGCGAGGACGTCTTCTGTCGGGATCAGGCGGACGGTGACCGGTCCGCCCTTGCGGTGCAGCTTGGCCGGGGCAACCTTCTCGGGGCGGAAGTCCCCCACCGCCGCCGTCATGATCAGCGCATCGCAGTCGGCGAACCGCTCGTCGAGGGCCTCCTTGAGATCGTCGACGCTGACGAAGGGCACGACCTCGCAGCCGTCCGGCGGTTCCAGGCTGACAGGACCGGTCAGCAGCGTCACGTCGTGCCCCGCCCGAGCCGCCGCGGCGGCGACGGCATACCCCATCCGCCCGCTCGATGCGTTCGTGAGAAACCGCACCGTGTCCAGATACTGCCGCGTCGGTCCTGCCGTGACGATCACTCGCATGCGACTATCATACTCCGAGCAAATAGGGACGCTACCCATTTTCCCTGACGGGCCTCGTTACGCAGCCCATCCGTGGAGTGTTGATGGAAGCCTGTGCTCGGGTGGATGGTCAACAGGAAAATGGGTAGCGTCCCGCTCTGTTGAGAACATCGCGGGTGCCACCTTCAAGGCTCCCAACGGGAGGCTTGTGGGTGCGGGCTTGATTCCTCAGAGCACCCACAAGCTCCATCCCGACTCCGTCGGGATTCCGCTTGAAGGTGGCACCCAACCACAGGCTGATGTTCTCAACAGAGCAGTAGCGTCCCTACTTGCGGGTCAGCTTGATGTTGTCCAAGTGATAGACGGTCCGCTTGGTCGCCAGGCTTGAGAAGCCCAGCCACTGGAGTGTCGCCATCCTACCCCGCCCGTAGGGGAGCTTCGTGTACTTCACGGGCGCCTGACCGGGAACGGTCACGGTCAGGTCCCACGTGCCCGTCGAGTCCGGCCCCATGCCCGCGGCGATCTCCACGTGGACCCACTTGCCCGTCGGCATGGGCAGCGGGGCCTTGCCGCGAACGTGCATTTTGCCGTCGGCGATGCGCAGAGACGGGCCGACCTGGTAGGGCTTCGACGCGTCGCGCCACTCGTGGTGCACCTGCGAGTCGGCGCTGAGGCGGATGTCGAACGCCAGGCGTGTGATGCCCTTCGTGTGGTTCGGCTGATAGTAGAAATGCGGGTTGTACGTCGCCGGCAAACCCGCCTGATCGGTGACGGCAAGGCAGTGCTTTCCCTGTGCCACCGCGCCGGCTGTTACCGCGACGCGGGCGCCCTTCTCCGCTCCGTACACCTTCGCTCGGATGGGCGCGCCCCCGACGGGGACGGCCTCGAAGTCCTCGGAGAACGTCAGCGGCGGCGCGGGCGGCGGAGCCGGGGCGAACTCCACGGGCGGGTACGTCGCCTCGCTCGCCGTGCGGACCCATGCGGGATCGCCATAGACGCCCGCCTTCGTGTAGTCGAACGGCTTGAAGCCGATCTTCTCCGCAGGAGAACCGGGCTGGAGGCGGAAGTCGCCCCGCTTCGGATCGACAAACATCGGATCGGCAAGGATCGAGCCCTCATCCTCGCCCTTCGCCTGCCACTGCTTGAACCTCAAACCCTCCCAGAAGACGGGATCGCTGGATGTCGTGCAGTGGTACAGATTCGCGCGAAACCGCGAGCGGTCTTCCCAGCGACTGCGACTGTGCACAGGCCCGTCATCCCAGTAGAAGACGTTCCGCTCGAACGCCGCAAACGACGGGTGCTGCGGGTCGGTCTTCGAATGCTGAATCTGCCCGTCCATGCTGAAGGCGAAGATGTTGTTGCGGATCGTCAAGTGCCGCCCGAAGTGCAGGTGATAGCAGCCGGTCTTGACGCGGTAGACCAGGTTGTTCTCCATGACGATGTGCGTGCTGGCCTGATCGTTGTAGAGCCCCCATCCGCCGCGCCCGTACCGGTCGTACGAGTACACGTCGTGGATGACGTTGTTGCTGACGGTCGTGCCCTCGGACTGTCCGAGCGTGTAGACGCCGCCCATGTCGCTCATCACGCCCCAGCCGATG